>JAUPKO010000690.1 GCA_030837395.1 Actinomycetota bacterium
GGCCGGTCAGCGCCGGCCGCGTGGTCCACCGCCGGGCCGGCCACCGCGTTGGTTGTCACGAGGTGGCTTCGGCTTGCTGGGGTTGTACGGCAGCGTGCCGCCGGGCTTGGGCAATGCCACCCGCCGGCCGAGTCGCTCCTTGGTGTCGTGCTCGTTGGTGACGAACCAGGTGTAGCCGTCCTCTGGCGGTCCCGGAGGTTGGGTGCGGGGGTAGTGGACGGCGCCGGCGTACCCCGCGCTGAGCCTCTCCCATGTGCGGCGGCTGCTCTCGTCGCTTTGCGTGGCGGCCAGGAAGTCGGAGACGACGTCCGCCACGGCCTCGGCTGTGGGCAGGGCCACGTCGTTGGCATCGGACAGGGTTCGGTACCCGTGACGACGTTGCTCGTGGTCCCAGATCCGTGAGGTGTCGCGGTCCAGACTCACGTGCACGCTGCCGAAGCCCAGCGGTTTGCCCATCCCGAGTCGATGGTGGTAGGCCTGCGGGAGCGTCACCAGGTAGAGCAACGCGCCGAGCTCCAACCGGGTGAGGTTCATGAAGCGCATCGTGGTGCGGAAGTAGGCACCCTGGGGGATGCAGTCCGCGATGCTTCGGCTCTGGTTGGAGTCGTCCGGTTGGCGTGGGCTCGTCACTTGAGCGAGGTCGAAGTCCAGGTGGGGTGGGTAGACCTTTGCGCCGCGGATGCTTGCGACCGTTGAGCCCAGGTCGGACTTGGCCACGTCGTCGGCTAATGGTTGCGACTTCGTGGGTCCGAAGTAGAAGCGCACCTGCTGCGGCTTCGGGCTCGACAGAATGCCCAACGTCAAGGGTGGGTTGAGAACAGTCGGATGCCACTGCGGGGCTTCGCCCAGCGGCCCCGCGGATCGCAGGGCTGGCTCGATCTGGACGTTGCCTCGGTAGGCAACGCCGGAATCGCGGTCGTCGGCCTTCTCCTTGACCCAACCGAATACTCGGTCGGCTGGGCTCAGTTGGGCCAGCGATTGGGCGGGAAGGTGGGACTCGGCCACTCGCTCTCGCGGCGTCCACGGCATCAGCCGTCGACCGACCATCGCTGGCGAGAGCATGCGAACTGAGTGAGTCTTTGGGTCAAGTTCCACGAACAACGTGCGGCCGGGCTTCAACTCCCAGTCCGCCGGGATGCGATCGCGCCAATCCGCCGGGCTGGGGGCCGTGGGACGGGGGTTCTTCCCATAGGGGCCGGAACGCACGCCGTCGGGCAGTTCGATGCCGCGGGGGCTTCGCAACTCCAAGTACGAGGCGATCGTCTTACGCCAAGCGGTCACCATTCGCTCGGTCAATGGAATCGACTTGATGGTCACCGCCGGCTCGCCACCGATAACTGCGGTGACCACAAGTCGCTCGTCGTGTTTGTTCACGGCGGTTTTGCCGGTGACCTGCAGGAACCCGCGAAAGGTGGCGCTCGCGGCGGGGTTGACGGGGGTGAATGAGTCGTCGATACCAAGCCCTCGGTCGCCAGAGTCCTTCCCCAAGTCCCTCGTACCGTCGGCGCTCATCACCTTGACGGCACGCCAGACTTTGAAGGGTGGCCATTCGTGTTGCACCAGCACGGCCTCTACTCGCACTTCCTGGCGGTCTCTTGCCTTCCCGAGCAGCCGTCGCGGCACCATCACCGACGGGATGCCCGTGCGTTCGATGGACGTGACGACGTGGAGTTCGAGGCCCTTGTCGCCCTCTACGACGACTGCCGGGCGTTTGTCGCGGGCATGGTCGACGTTGTCCCGCACGAAGATGTTCTCTGAGCCGTCGAACACCCCCATCCGCGATCCGGTGACGATCTCGAAGGCGCTGCGCAGCATGCCCTTGATCGCCGAGCCGGGGATGTAGGGCTCGCCCGCGGGGCTCGTCAGCGTGCCCATCGTGGCGCGATCGTTCTGCCAGACCGCACCCGCCTGGTCGAGCACCAGGAGCGGCGACTCAGCGGTGATCGAGATGTCGAGGACACCCGAATACCGACCTTGCGCGTACTCGTCGTGCGCCGGAGGGTCGCCGTCCTCGTCGACATCGCGATCACCCAAGGGCACGAAGGTGTATGGGTTGAAGAAGGTGCCCTTCTCGGACTCTGCTGGGTGGGGGCTCTCCGACACCGCCAGCATCTCGCGCGGGGGTTCGCCCAACTCAACGTTCGTGACGGCGCCATTCTCCAGCGTGACCACCACGTGGTCGCCACGCGTCATGCCCTTGCGCTTCTTGGCCGGGATGACCAAATCCCCGTACTCGCCCGATGCCGGGAGCCCGATGGCGTTGCCCTGCACGATCGACAATGCTCCGTAGCGGATCTCAGACATTGCGGTTGCCTCCCTCGGTGGTCATCGCGGCCAGGCCGACGATCACTTCGTCGGTGACGCAGCGGTTGCCGTGGCTGTCAGTGGCGATCACTTCCCGCACGTTCAGTACGGCGCGCTGGGCCTTGGCCAATGGCACGGGCACCACGATGGTGCCGATGCGCGGATCCGACAGGTGCGACCAGCCGGTGAGCGTGCCGCACGCGCAGCTGGCGAGGTGCTGCGCGTCTGTGGCCTCGCCCCACAGCAGGCGCGGACCCGCCAACCCGGGCCCGTCGGCGCCGGAACCGGTGGGCACCGCCACCGTGACGGGCTCATGGCCGATGTACCAGCGGACCTCCCTGGTGCCGTCGAACGCACGGGCCCAGAACGTGTTGGCAGCCGGCACGAACTTGGTTTGGGCGGCGTCGGCCTCGGGCGAAACCCAA
>JAUPKO010000691.1 GCA_030837395.1 Actinomycetota bacterium
GCCGGGCGGTGGGGCCGGCGGGCTACTTGGGCGACACCGTCAGCACGTAGGCCTCGCCGGCCTTGTCGCCACACTCCACCGTGAACTGGCCGGAGTCGTCGGTGGCGAGCGGCTCGACCTTGTCGCCGCCGCATGCCACGGTGAACCCGTTCTTGAAGCCGTAGGTCACCGGTGCGAAGATCTGATGCGGCTGCCCAGTCTCCTCATACACGAAGTTGACGGTCAACGCCCCGGAGGCAGCGTCGACTGCTGCGCTCTTCAAGCGCCCGCTGATCGCCTGCGGGTAGGGCTGGGCCGTGGCTGCCGCGGCCTCCTCGCGCAGGGTGGGCTGACCGTTCGTGAAGTCGTAGAACCCCCAGGAGTCCTGGCTGTTCTCCTTCCACACCCACTGCGCCGTGCTGATGGCGTTGGCGTTCGTGAGGGTGTAGATCGCCGCCATGGTCTGCGCATATTGCGCGGCCTTCGGGGTGAAGCCGAACTCGCCGAGCAGCAGGGGAGCGGAGAACTTGGTGGCCTCGGCCATCGAGTTGGTGATGCTCAGGTTGATGCCGGGGTCGGTGGGGGAGATGTTGGGGTATCCCGCAGCGGCCTCGCCGGGGTTGAAGAATGCGTTGGTGTAGAAGTGCGGTGCGTACACAGTGCCCGGGGTGGGCCACGGGACGGGATCAGGCTCCGTGGCCGAGTAGGGCTGTTGGCTGGTGGAGCCGGGCGGAAGGGCGGGCGGGTCGTTCTTGGCGACGTCCGGTTCGAACATCACCAACTTGTCCGGTGCGGCCTCCTGAACGGCCGGGATCGCCTTGGCGTAGAAGTCATACAGCATGTCCAGGTTCAAGCCCGGGTCCTTGCCCTGCAAGGTCAGCAGTGATTGCGCGTGCAGCAGCCACGGCTCATTGAACACGTCCAGCCCGATCACGGCCGGGCTCTGGCCCGCCGCTTTGGCGACCTCGGTCAGGGCCCCGATGTAGTGCTCCTGCAGCCCCTTGCCAGCCACTTGCTCGTTGCGCCAGAAACTCGCAAAGGCCTCCTGCGTCTGGGCACTCAGCCGGGCAGCCAGCAGGTTCAACTCGCCGCCCTTGTTGGTCTGGGTCGGCGGCGGGACGATGGCCCAGAGCGGCGCACCGTCCTCACCGATCTCCTTGCTATAGGCGTCCTGGTGCATGTCGACCAGCACCTGGATGCCGGCCTCCTCGCACAGCGCGACCACGTCGCTGATGCGTTGCAGGTAGGCCTCGTCGTACTGTCCGGGCTGTGGTTCGACCGCGCTCCATTGCACCGGTAGTCGGAGCAGGTTGAAGCCGATCGTCTTCATGGCGACGGTGTCCTCGGCGCCGAACGAGGGAATCTCCTCCAGCGGCGCCCGGCCGTCGTCGAAGGTGACGTCGAACACTCCCTCGACTCGGGCATTGACCCCCCGCAGCAGCCACTCCCGGCCGCTGCTGTCGAGGATCCCGCAGGGGTTCTGCGAACGAATCGCGGGATCGCAGTACGTGGTCCAGCGACCTGTCGATGCGGCTGGGCTCGACTGCGCTGCGTCGGAACTGGTCGACTGGCCGCCGCTGTCGGAGCACCCGGCCACTACGATGAGGGCGGCGACTAGGCCGACGGTGCCAATGCGGGTGGAAGTGATCGAACTCATGGGATCCCCTCGGACGCGGTTGGCGCCACCCTAGGGGACATTCAGGGGCGAAGAATGGGCGAGAACGCGGTGCGGTTCCGGCGGGTGGCCATGCGCCGCCAGTGGACGTGGCTAGACTGCCGGGAGAGGTTTCAGTAGGACCAGACACGGCCTTGGTGATCCCCCTAAGATCGCGATGAATGTCCCCGGCTGCGAAAGGGTATGGATCGTGAACAACGTCTCGCTCGGGATCCTCTTCCTCGGCATCCTGGCGGCCCTCTTCGCACTGTTCTCGGTGACCGCCGCGAGTTTGACCGGACCCAAGCGCTACAACCGCGCGAAGGTGTCCGAGTACGAGTGCGGCATCGAGCCGACTCCGCAGCCGATGGGAGGCGGACGCTTCCCGATCAAGTACTACCTGATCGCGATGCTGTTCATCATCTTCGACATTGAGATCGTCTTCCTCTACCCGTGGGCGCTGACCTTCGACGCACTCGGGTTGTTCGGGCTGATCGAGATGATTCTGTTCATCCTCACACTGCTCGTGGCGTACCTGTTCGTGTGGCGCCGCCGCGGTCTGGAATGGGAGTAGGAGGTCGGGAATGGGTATTGAGGAGAAACTCCCCAGCGGGTTCCTGCTGACCACGGTCGAGGGGGTGGCTGGGTACGCCCGCAAGAACTCGATGTGGACGGTCACGTTCGGACTGGCCTGCTGCGCCATCGAGATGATGTCGTCCGGGGGAGCGAACTACGACCTCGGCCGCTTCGGGATGGAGGTCTTCCGGCCCTCGCCGCGGCAGGCGGACCTGATGATCGTGGCGGGCCGGGTGAGCCAGAAGATGGCCCCGATCCTTCGCCAGGTCTACGACCAGATGCCGAACCCCAAGTGGGTCATCTCGATGGGCGCGTGCGCCTCGTCCGGCGGGATGTTCAACAACTACGCGATCGTGCAGGGAGTCGACCATGTCGTGCCGGTCGACATCTACCTGCCCGGCTGCCCGCCGCGGCCGGAGCAGTTGATGGACGCGATCCTCAAGTTGCACACCAAGGTGCAGGACATCAAGTTGGGCGCCAACCGGGTCGACGAGGTCGAAGCTGCCGAACGCACGGCGCTGCTTGCCACCCCGGCCAGCGAGATGAAGGGCCTGCTGCGGTGAACGAGGTCCCCGAGACGATTGTGGAACCTGCCGGCGACGGCGAGCCCGCGCAGGACGAGGTCATCGAACTCGAGGTGGTCGCCACCCGGCAGGGTGCCTTCGGAGTGTCCGGATCACCGGACGTGTCGGGTTTCGGTGGGCTGGCTGCGCCGGTCGTGCTGCCCCCGCCGGCCCGGCGTCCCTACGGCGGCTGGTTCGATGCGGCGGCGGATTCGATGGCCTCGGCGCTGGGTCAGGACGGCTACAGCGCTGCGGTGGCCAAGGTCGTCGTGGACCGGGACGAGTTGACGTTCTTCGTCGAGCGCGAGGCTTTGCCGGCCTTCGCACAGGCGCTGCGCGACGATCCGGCCCTTCGATTCGAGACGTGCCTGGGCGTGTCCGGCGTGCACTGGCCGGCCGACACCGGCAAGGAGTTGCACGCCGTCTACCACTTCCGCTCGATGACCCACGGCGGCCGATACCTGCGCGTCGAGGTCACGTGCCCCGACGAGGACCCGCACATCCCGAGCCTCACGGCGATCTACCCCGCCAACGACTGGCACGAGCGCGAGACGTTCGACATGTTCGGCATCATCTTCGACGGCCACCCGGCGTTGACCCGCATTCTCATGCCGGACGACTGGCGTGGCCACCCGCAACGCAAGGACTACCCGCTGGGCGGTATTCCGGTGGAGCACAAGGGCTCGACCACGCCGCCGCCGGATGAGCGCAGGGAGTACGCCTGATGTCCACCACTGAGCAGTCGGCCACCGACGGCGCCGCAGGGTCCTACGACACCACCGAGGGTCGGGTCTTCACGGTCACCGGCGAGGATTGGGATTCGATCGGCGCCCCGCCCGAGGGCAAGCAGGAACGGCTCGTGGTCAACATGGGCCCGCAGCACCCGTCGACCCACGGTGTGCTCCGGCTCATCCTGGAACTCGACGGCGAGACCGTCACCGAGGCCCGCGCCGGTATCGGCTACCTGCACACCGGCATCGAGAAGAACCTCGAGTACCGCACCTGGACCCAGGGCACCACCTTCGTCACTCGCATGGACTACCTCTCGCCCATCTTCAACGAGACCGCCTACTGCCTCGCTGTGGAGCGGCTGCTGGGGATCACCGACCAGATCCCCGAGCGCGCGACGGTGATCCGGGTGCTGATGATGGAGCTGAACCGAATCTCCTCGCACGGGGTGGCGCTGGCCACCGGTGCCCTGGAACTCGGCGCCCTGACCCCGATGATCTGGGGCTTCCGGGACCGCAACATCGTGCTGAACCTGTTCGAACGGATCACCGGCCTGCGCATGAACCATGCGTACGTGCGCCCCGGCGGTGTGGCCGCCGACCTGCCCGAGGGCATGGAGCAGGAGATCCGCGAGGCCGTGGTGCAGTTGCGCGAGGCCGGCAAAGAGACCACCGACATGCTCGTGGGCAACGGCGTGTGGATGCAACGGACAGTCGGAATCGGCTACCTCGACCTCACCGGCTGCGCGGCATTGGGCATGACCGGGCCGGTGCTGCGCTCGACCGGCTTGCCCTGGGACCTGCGCAAGACCGCCCCTTACTGCGGCTACGAGACGTACGACTTCGACGTCGTCACCGCCGACACCTGCGACTCCTACGGCCGCTGGCTGATCCGATTGGGCGAGATAGAGCAGTCCCTGCGGATCATCGAGCAGTGCCTGGACCGGCTCGAGCCGGGCCCGGTGATGGTGGCCGACAAGAAGATCGCCTGGCCGGCCCAGCTGGCGCTCGGCGGCGACGGCATTGGCAACTCCCTCGAGCACATCAAGGAGATCATGGGCACCTCGATGGAGGCCCTGATCCACCACTTCAAGATCGTCACCGAAGGTTTCCGCGTGCCCGTCGGGCAGGTGTACCAGGCAGTCGAGTCGCCCCGCGGCGAACTCGGCGCGCATGTGGTGTCCGACGGCGGCACGCGGCCCTACCGGGTGCATTTCCGCGAGCCATCTTTCAACAACCTGCAGGCCGTGCCGGCGATGGCCGAGGGCGGCATGCTCAGCGACGTCATCGCCTCCGTCGCAGGGATCGATCCCGTCATGGGCGGAGTAGACCGCTGACGCGGTCTTCTTAGAGAGGAAACGGACATCATGGCCCTCAGCGACGCCACCCGCGAGCAGATGCGCGAGATCATCGCGCGCTACCCGCAGGCCCGCTCCGCGCTGCTGCCGATGCTGCATCTGGTGCAGGCGGAGGACGGGCACGTGACCGCCGAAGGCATCGCCGTCTGCGCCGAGGAGGTCGGCCTCACCCCCGCCGAGGTTGCAGCCGTGGCGACCTTCTACACGATGTACAAGCGCCACGACATGGGCGAGTACCACGTGGGAATCTGCGTCAACCCGGGTTGCGGTCTGCTCGGCGGCAACGAGTTGTGGCGGATCGCCACCGAGGAACTCGGCATCGGCAACGACGAGGTGACCGCCGACGGCACGTTCTCCCTCGAGCGCATCGAGTGCCAGGCGGCCTGCACCCACGCACCTGTGGTGACGGTCAACTGGGAGTTCCTCGACGACCAGACCCCGGAGTCCCTGCGACAGGTGATCGAGACGCTGTCCGAGGGTGGCGAGGTGATGGCCACCCGCGGGCCCAAGGTGCGCACCTTCCGGGACACCGAGCGCACGCTGGCCGGATTCGACGACGGCCTGGCCGGCGCACCGGCGATCGACGACAAGATGCTGGCCGGGTTGCGCGTCGCGCGCGAGCGCGGCATGGCCGCACCCAAGCCCGCCCAGGATGGAGGCGCCTGACATGCCGCTGACACCGGTTCTGAGTGAGTTCTGGGACGTCGACGATTTCTGGACTGTCGACGTCTACAAGGAACACGGCGGCTACACCGCCCTGCCCAAGGCGCTGGCCCAGACCCCCGACGAGATCATCGCCACTATGAAAGAGTCCGGGCTGCGGGGCCGCGGCGGTGCGGGCTTCCCGACCGGCCTGAAGTGGTCGTTCGTGCCGCAAGGCGATGGCAAGGAGCATTACCTGGTCGTGAATGCGGACGAGTCCGAGCCGGGGGCCTGCAAGGACATCCCGATGATGCTCGCGAACCCGCAGGCGTTGATCGAGGGCATCGCGATCTGCTGCTACGCGATCCGGTCGAGCCACGCGTTCATCTACATCCGCGGCGAGGTGCCGCACGTGATCCGCCGGATGTTCGAGGCCGTCCGGCAGGCGTACGACGCGGGCTACCTGGGCCAGGACATCCTGGGCTCCGGGGTCAACGTCGACGTGGTGGTGCACGCCGGGGCGGGCGCCTACATCTGTGGTGAGGAGACGGCGCTGCTGGACTCCCTCGAAGGTCGCCGCGGGCAGCCGCGCCTGAAGCCTCCGTTCCCGGCCGTCGCCGGCCTGTACGCCTCGCCGACGGTGGTCAACAACGTCGAGACGATCTCGAACGTGCCCTACATCGTCAACAACGGCGTCGACTGGTTCCGCGAGTTCGGCACCGAGAAGTCGCCCGGGTTCAAGTTGTTCGCGGTGTCCGGGCACGTGGCCAATCCGGGCATCTACGAGGCCCCGCTGGGCATCACCATGCGGGAGTTGCTCGAGTACGCCGGGGGCATGCGCAACGGCCACGAGTTGAAGTTCTGGCTGCCGGGCGGGTCGAGTGTGCCGCTGCTCGTGGCCGATCACCTCGACACTCCCATGACCTACGAGGACATCGCCGCAGCCGGCTCGATGCTGGGTACCGGTACCCCGATGGTGTACGACGAGACGACCTCCGTGGTGGCCGCGATCACGGGCTGGCTGGACTTCTACAAGCACGAGTCCTGCGGCAAGTGCACCCCGTGCCGAGAGGGGACCTACTGGATCAATCAGATCCTGCACCGGTTCTCCGCCGGCGACGGCACCACCGAGGATCTGGACCTGCTGCAGGAGTTGTGCGCGCAAATCCTGGGGCGCTCGTTCTGCGCCCTCGGCGATGCCGCGTCGACGCCCTACCCCGCGGCCATGAAGTACTTCGCCGACGAGTTCGCCGCCGGCACCCACACCGCTGCCGATGCCCTGTTCGATCCGGTGGCCACAACCGTGTTCGCTGCTGCGGAGGTTGCCCGATGACCGTCACGTCCGAGCAAGGCCGAGCGGTCGTTCCGTCGGACCACATCACCGCCACAATCGACGACATCCAGGTGGTGGTGCCCAAGGGCACGCTGATCATCAGGGCAGCCGAGAGCATCGGCATCGAGATCCCGCGGTTCTGCGATCACCCGTTGCTGGACCCGGTCGCCGCCTGCCGCATGTGCCTGATCGAGATCGAGGGGATGCCCAAACCGCAGCCCGCCTGCGCGATCCCGCTGAACGACGGCATGGTGGTGCGCACGCAGATGACCTCGACCGTGGCCGATGTCGCGCAGAAGGGGGTGATGGAGTTCCTGCTCATCAACCACCCGCTGGACTGCCCCATCTGCGACAAGGGCGGCGAGTGCCCGCTGCAGAACCAGGCGATGTCCGCCGGACGGGGCACGTCCCGGTTTGAGGGCACCAAGCGCACCTTCCCCAAGCCGATCAACGTGTCGGCGCAGATTCTGCTCGATCGCGAGCGCTGCGTGTCGTGCGCGCGGTGCACCCGGTTCGCCGACCAGATTGCCGGCGACGCCTTCATCGAGTTGCTCGAACGCGGCGCCAAACAGCAGGTGGGTATCGCCGAGGACACCCCCTTCGACTCGTACTTCTCCGGCAACACCGTGCAGATCTGCCCGGTGGGGGCGCTCACCAGCGCCGACTACCGGTTCCGGTCGCGACCGTTCGACCTGGTCAGCACGCCGACCATCTGCGAGCACTGCGCCTCGGGTTGCGCCCTGCGCACCGACACCCGCCGCAGCGTCGTCATGCGGCGGCTGGCGGGGGAGGACCCTGCGGTCAACGAGGACTGGAACTGCGACAAGGGTCGCTTCGCATTCCCGTATCTGGCGGAGGATCGCCTCACCACGCCGATGGTCCGCGAAGGAGGGGAACTCCGCACGGCGTCTTGGCCGGAGGCCGTGACCCTGGCCGCCCGAGGCCTGGCCGCTGCCCGTGGCCGTGCCGCGGTGCTCTCCGGGGGTCACCTCACCCGGGAGGATGCCTACTCCTACGGCAAGTTCGCGCGGGTTGCCCTGCACACCGACGACCTCGACTTCCGGTGCCGCCCCTCCTCGGTCGAGGAGCACGCCTTCCTCGCGTCGTACGTCGCGGGCACCGGCCTGGGCACCACCTACGCCGAACTCGACCAGGCGCCTGTGGTGGTGCTCGTCGGACTGGAGCCGGAGGAGGAGTCGCCGATCATCTTCTTGCGGTTGCGCAAGGCCGTTGCCGCCGGGCGCACCCGAGTGGTGGCGGTCGCACCGTTCGCCAGCCCGGGCTATGCGAAGTTGGCTGCGACCCTGATCCAGACGGTTCCGGGAGCCGAACCCGCTGCACTGGCTGGGTTGGCCGACGACGCGGACCTGGCCGACTTGCTGCGCCAACCCGGAGCTGCGGTCCTCGTCGGTGAGCGCCTCGCCACTGTGCCCGGCGGCCTGAGCGCCGCGATCGCCCTGGCCCAGAGCACCGGAGCCGAACTGGCCTGGGTGCCGCGCCGGGCGGGGGAACGCGGCTCGCTCGACGCTGGCGCCATCGCCGGTGTGCTGCCCGGGGGCCGACCGCTGGCCGATCCCGGTGCCCGTGCGGAGGTGGCGGCGGCGTGGGGTCTGGCGGCCGACGCGCTGCCCGCCGAACCCGGGCGGAGCCTCGATCAGATCGTCGACCAACTGCTTGCGCAGGCCGAGGCGCAGGCCCAGGCCGACTCGGCGGCAGCCGACGAGGCCGAGTCCGAAAGCGAGGTCGAAGCCGACCCCGCACGTCTGGACGCCTTGGTCATCACCGACCTCGATCCCACCGACGTCACCGACCCGGGAGTCCTGCGCCGGGCGATCGGGGCAGCGGGGTTCGTAGTTCAACTGGCCGCTCACTCCGGCGAGGTCAGCCCCGATGCCGATGTGGTGCTGCCGGTCAAAGTCGTGACCGAGAAGGCCGGGTCGTTCACCAACTGGGAGGGCCGGGTCCGCGACTTCGGCCAGGTGTTCCGCAGCGCCGCTGGGTACACCGACTCCCAGGTGCTCGCCCTGGTTGCCGCCGAGATGGGCACGCCGATCGGCACCCGTGGTGACGTAGCGGCCCGCGCTGAACTCGCCGCCCTGGGCGACTGGGCCGAGGACCGACCCGAGTTCACCCCCGAGGCTGCGGGTGACCCTGCTGCACCCGGCGCCGGCGAGGCCGTACTGGCAACGTGGCGCCACCTGCTCGACGACGGCATCAGCCAATCCGGCGAGCCACACCTGGCGGCAACCCGGCGCCCAGTGCTCGCACACCTGGCGCGGGCCACCGCGGACGCGGTCGGCCTGACCGACGGCGGCACCGTGACCGTGTCGAACGAGGCCGGATCGCTCACGTTGCCCTGGATCGCCGCTGAGATGCCCGACGGCGTCGTTTGGCTCCCCACGTATTCGCCTGGATCGCACGTGCATGACACCCTGCGGGTCACCGCTGGGGCGGTCGTGCGCCTCGCCGCTGGAGGTGCGCAGTGAACGAGCCCGCCCTGCCCGAGGTCTTCGGGGAGATACCCGTCTGGCTGGTGCTGATCAAGGTGCTGGGCCTGTTCGTGCTGCTCGTGCTGATCGTGCTGTTCACGATCTGGTTCGAGCGTCGCGTCGTGGCCCGGATGCAGTTGCGCATCGGCCCCAACCGGGCCGGGCCGTTCGGCCTGTTGCAGACCCTCATGGACGGCTTCAAGCTGGCGCTCAAGGAGGAGATCTGGCCCAAGTCCGCCGATGGCGTCATCTACTTCATCGCACCGGTGATCTCGGCTGTTTGCGCCTTCATGGCGTTCGCCGTGATTCCGATGGGTCCGACGGTGTCGATGTTCGGTTACGAGACGCCGCTGCAACTGGCGGACTTCCCGGTGGGGGTGCTCTACATCATCGCGATCGCGAGCATCGGGGTCTACGGCATCGTGCTCTCGGGGTGGTCCTCCGGCTCCACCTACTCGCTGCTGGGGTCGCTGCGGTCCAGCGCCCAGGTGATCTCCTACGAGATCGCGATGTCGCTGTCTTTTGTGGCGGTGTTCCTGTTCGCGGGTGCCATGAGCACCTCGGCGATCGTCAACGCGCAGACCGAGTTGTGGTTCATCATCCTGCTGCTGCCCTCGTTCATGATCTATGCGGTGTCGATGGTCGGTGAGACCAACCGTGCCCCGTTCGACCTGCCCGAGGCCGAGTCCGAGCTCACCGGCGGCTTCCACACCGAGTACTCCTCGTTGAAGTTCGCGATGTTCTTCCTCGGTGAGTACATCAATATGGTCACGGTGTCGGCGCTGGCCACCACACTGTTCCTAGGCGGTTGGCGGGCCCCTTGGCCGCTGTCGCTGTGGTCCGGAGCGAACGAGGGCTGGTGGCCCATGCTCTGGTGGATCCTGAAGGTCTTCGCCTTCATCTTCGTCTTCGTCTGGCTACGCGGCACGCTGCCTCGGATGCGCTACGACCAGTTCATGAAGTTCGGCTGGAAGTTCCTCATCCCCTCGGCGATCCTGTGGATCATCGTGGTGTCGGTGGTGCGTTATGTGGCGATCGCCAACGACCTCAACCTCGCTGCGGTGGTGGTGATCTTCGCGGTGCTGCTCGGGGTGTTCATCGGTGTGGTCTCGTGGGTCAACGGCCGCCGGGTGCCAGCGCCGCCGGAAGTGCCGAAAGTCGTCGATCCGTTCGCCGGCGGATTCCCGGTGCCGCCGTTGCCGGGTCAACGTCTCTCCGAGCCCGCTGCCCGCCCGGTTACGGTGGGGGCGGCCTCGAGCCAGACGCAGGAGGAGATCGAAAATGCCTGAGATGCCGCAAGCGGCCAAGGGGTTCGGCGTCACCTTCAAGGCCATGTTCCGCAAGGTCGTCACCGAGTCCTACCCGGAGTACAAGCGCCCTGCTGCGCCGCGCTTCCATGGCCGGCACCAGCTCAACCGGCATCCTGACGGACTCGAGAAGTGCGTCGGCTGCGAGTTGTGCGCCTGGGCCTGCCCCGCCGACGCGATCTACGTCGAGGGCGCGGCCAACACCGATGAGGAACGCTTCTCGCCCGGCGAGCGGTACGGCCGCGTGTATCAGATCAACTACCTGCGGTGCATCTTCTGCGGATTGTGCATCGAGGCTTGCCCCACCAGGGCCTTGACGATGACGCACGAATACGAGTTGGCCAACGACAACCGGCTGGACCTGATCTACGAGAAGTCCGAGCTGATCGCGCCGCTGCTGCCGGGCATGGTGGCACCGCCGCACGCGATGGTCGAAGGCACCGACGAGAAGGACTACTACAACGGTAAAGTGACGGGCGCCACCGCAGAGCAGATCGCCGCGGCCAAGGCCAGGCAGGAGGAAAGCGTCAGATGAACGCCTCTGCGTTGCTGGCCGCTGCAAGTGCCGGGCAAGCGTTGGTCTTCTGGATCTGTGGCGGCTTGGCCGTGCTGGGCGCCCTCGGGATGATCCTGTCCCGCAAGGCGGTGCACAGCGCCCTGTGGGTGGCCATGACGATGATCAACCTGGCGATCCTCTACGTCTCGCTGGAGGCGCCGTTCCTGGGCATGGTGCAGATCATCGTCTACACCGGCGCGGTCATGATGCTCTTCCTGTTCGTGCTGATGATCGTCGGCGTGGATTCCTCCGACTCCCTGATCGAGACGATCAAGGGCCAACGCCTGGCCGGGGTGCTGTTCGCCCTCGGATTCGGTGCGCTGTTGTCCGGAGCCATCATCAAGGGCGCCGCGGTGTTGCCCGATGCCGACCTGACGCTTGCCAACTCCGAGTTCGGCGGCAACGTGCAGGGCATCGGGGCGCTGATCTTCAGCCGCTACGTCTTCGCCTTCGAACTCACCTCGGCGTTGCTCATCACCGCGGCCCTCGGGGCGATGCTGCTGGCGCACCGGGACCGTGTGACCGAGCGCAAGACCCAGCGCGACCTGTCGGTTGAGCGCTTCGCCGGGGGCGTGTACCCCGGTCCCAAGCCCCCGCCGGGCGTCTACGCCCGGCACAACGCGGTGGACGTTCCCGCGCTGCTGCCCGACGGCACGGTGGCGCCGGATTCGGTTCCCGGGCCGTTGCAGGCCCGCGGCGCCGTCCGGACGGTGGATTCGGCCGACCTGGCGGAGGTGTCCGAGGGGATGTCGGGCAAAGCAGCCATCCCCGGCGATGACGATGAGGGGGTCACCCCATGAACCCGACCTACTACCTCGTGTTGTCGGCGATCCTGTTCAGCCTCGGCGCCCTCGGGGTGTTGCTGCGGCGCAATGCGATCGTGGTCTTCATGTGCATCGAGATGATGCTGAACGCCTCCAACCTCGCCTTCGTCGCGTTCGCCCGGGCCAACGGCAACCTGGAGGGCCAGGTCGTGGCCTTCTTCGTGATGGTCGTGGCCGCCGCCGAGGTCGTCGTCGGCCTGGCGATCATCGTGACGATCTTCCGCTCCCGTCGGGCCGCGTCCGTCGATGAACCCAGTCTGCTGAGGTATTGATCGCGATGGTGAACAACCTTCTCGGGGAGGTGGACGTGACATCGATTCTCAGCGTGATCAACGCCAGTGACTCCGGTGCCGCCGAGCTGCAGCAACTCACTCCGGCAAGTGGCATCTTCTCGCTGGTGTGGCTGATCATCGCCCTGCCGTTGCTGGGGGCCACCCTGCTGCTTCTCGCGGGCCGGCGGGCCAATGCCTGGGGGCACTGGCTCGCGATCGTCATGGTGGCCGCCTCCTTCACCCTGGGTGCGGTGATGTTCGCCACCATGCTCGGCGAGCCGGAAGCGACTCGGGGGGTGCAACAGACCCTGTTCACCTGGTTCTCGGTGGGCGACTTCACAGCCGAGGCGGGCTTCCAACTCGACCAACTGTCGATGATCTTCGTCCTGCTGATCACCGGCGTCGGCGGGCTGATTCACGTCTACTCCATCGGCTATATGGCGCACGATCCGGAGCGGCGCAAGTTCTTCGCCTACCTCAACCTGTTCGTCGCCTCGATGCTGCTGCTGGTCCTGGCCGACAACTTCGCGTTGCTGTACTTCGGCTGGGAGGGCGTGGGCCTGGCGTCCTACCTCCTGATCGGTTTCTGGCAGTACAAGCCGACGGCGGCAGCCGCTGCCAAGAAGGCCTTCGTGATGAACCGCGTCGGTGACTTCGGCCTGGCGCTGGGGGTGTTCCTGATCTTCGCGACCTTCGGCACCGTTGCCTACAACGAGGTGTTCGAGGCGGCACCGGAGGCCAGCACGACCGTGATCAACCTGATCGGCGTGCTGCTGTTCATCGGCGCCGCGGCGAAGTCCGCCCAGTTCCCCCTGCATGCCTGGCTGTTCGACGCCATGGAGGGTCCGACGCCGGTCTCGGCGCTGATCCACGCGGCCACGATGGTCACCGCGGGTGTCTACTTGGTGGCACGTGCCAACCCGATCTTCAACCTGGCCGAGATCGCCTCGATGGTGGTGATCGTCGTCGGCTCGATCAGCCTGATCGTCGGTGCCGTCATCGGAATGGCCAAGGACGAGATTAAGAAGGCGCTGGCTGGTTCCACCATGAGCCAGATCGGCTACATGATCGTGGCGGTCGGGCTCGGGCCGGCAGGTTACATCTTCGGTATCTTCCACCTGCTGCTGCACGGCTTCTTCAAGGCGGACCTCTTCCTCGGTGCCGGTTCGGTGATGCACGGCATGAACAACGAAGAGGACATGCGCCGCTATGGTGCGCTGCGGACCGTGATGGTCGCGACGTTCCTGACGTTCACCGCGGGCTACCTGGCCATCCTGGGCATTCCGCCGTTCGACGGATTCTGGTCGAAGGACAAGATCATCGAGGCGGCGTTCGGCACCAACTTCTGGGTCGGCATGGTCACCCTGATCGGCGCGATGCTGACGGGCTTCTACATGACCCGCATCTTCGTGCTGACCTTCCTGGGCAAGGCCCGCTGGGACGACGACCAGCACCCGCACGAGTCGCCCAAATCGATGACGATCCCGATGTGGGTCCTGGCCTTCCTGTCGACCGTCGCAGGTGCCGCCCTGGCCTTCAACGGCTCCTTCGAGCACTGGCTGGAGCCGGTCCTGGGCTTCAGCGAGCATGAGTTGCCCTTCCCCGCCTGGCTGATGTCCGTGGGCATCCTGGCGTTGGTGCTGCTCGCGGTGTTCATCACGGTCAAGCAGTACGGCCGCGACGTGCCCAAGACCGCACCGCAGCACGTGTCGGTCTTCACCAAGGCCGCCCGGGTCAACCTCTACAGCGACGCCTTCAACGAGGCGGTCTTCATGCGGCCGGGCCAATACCTCACCCGGTCGTTGGTGTGGTTCGATCACACCGGCGTTGACGGCTTCGTCAACGGCTCGGCGGCGGCCGTCGGCGGCGCTTCCGGACGACTGCGACGCTGGCAGACCGGCTACGCCCGCACCTACGCACTCTCAATGTTGGGAGGTGCTGTCCTCGTGGTCGGCGCCCTGTTCCTGGTGAGGCTGTGACGTGGAAAACTTCCCTTGGTTGACCACGCTCGCGCTGGTGCCGCTCGTCGGTGCCATCGTCATCGCCCTCATGCCCGAACGCAGTGAACTCACGGCTCGCAAGATCGGCGTGATCTTCTCGGTCGTCCCGGTGTTCCTCGTGGTGGCGATGGGTCTGTTGTTCGATGCCAACTCCGCCGAGCCCTTCCAGTTCACCGAGGAGGTGCCCTGGATCCCGTCGCTCGGCGTGAGCTACTCGTTGGGCGTTGACGGCATCGCCCTGGTGCTGCTGGCCATGACCGTCGTGCTGGTGCCGATCGTGTTGATCGGCGGCTGGCATGAGGGTGAGGACTCGCCGACGGGCGCCAGCGCCAAGGGTTATGTCGCGCTGGTGCTGGCGCTGGAGACGTGCATCATCCTCGTCTTCGCCGCCACCGACGTGTTCCTGTTCTACGTGTTCTTCGAGGTCATGCTGATCCCGATGTTCTATCTGATCGGGCGCTACGGCGGTCCGCAACGGCAGTACGCGGCGATGAAGTTCCTGATCTACAGCCTGCTGGGCGGGTTGTTCATGCTGGCGTCGTTGATCGGCCTGTACGTCACGGCCGCCCGCGAGACCGGCGACCCGTCGTTCAGTGTGCTGGCGCTGGCCGACCTCAACATGGACCCCGCCACCCAGAAGATGCTATTCCTCGGCTTCTTCTTCGCCTTCGCGGTGAAGGCCCCCATGGTGCCCTTCCACACCTGGCTGCCCGATGCCGCCGCGGAGGCCAAGCCGGGCACCTCGGTGCTCATGGTGGGCCTGATGGACAAGGTCGGCACATTCGGCATGATCCGCCTGTGCCTGCCGATCTTCCCGGACGCCAGCGCGTTCTACGCCCCGGTGATCATGGTCGTGGCGGTGATCGGAATCATCTACGGCGCGCTGCTGGCGATCGGCCAGACCGACATGCTCCGACTGGTGGCCTACACGTCCATCTCGCACTTCGGCTTCATCGTCCTGGGCATCTTCGTGTTCACCACGCAGTCCATGTCCGGTGCCACCCTCTACATGGTGACGCACGGATTGACCACGGCCGGGTTGCTGATGCTCGTCGGCTACCTGATCACCAGACGCGGTTCCAAGTACATCTCGGACTACGGCGGCGTCAGCAAGGTGGCGCCGGTGCTGGCCGGGCTCTTCCTCATCTCGGGTTTGGCGTCGGTGTCGTTGCCAGGACTGGGCAGCTTCGTCAGCGAGTTCCTGGTGCTGCTGGGCACCTTCACCCGCTATCCGTGGTTGGCCGTGGTGAGCACCTTCGGGGTGGTACTGGCGGCGATCTACATCTTGTGGTGGTACCAGCGGGCCATGACCGGACCGGTGAAGCCCGGCTGCGAGGGGATGACCGACCTGCGCGGCCGCGAGACCGTGGCCGTTGCGCCGGCGGTCGCGCTGCTCATCGCCATCGGCTTCTTCCCGCAGATGATGCTCAACGACATCAACCCCGCGGTGGACCGGACGATGGTGGCGATCAGTCAAACCGACCCGGCTCCCACAGTTGACGCCGCGACCGTAGGGGAGGCCCGATGAGCATGCAATTGGCGGCCATCGACATTCCGAGCCCAAGCTTCGACTATGGTGCCCTGGCCCCGATCTTCATCGTCTTCGTCGCGGCTCTGCTCAGCGTCGTGCTTGAAGCGTTGCTGCCCCGGCAATCCCGCCGGAAGGCACAACTGGGCGTCACTTTCATCTCGTTGATCGCGGCACTGGTGGCGGTGTTCCTGCTCGCCGGCACCAACATCACGACGGCCGAGGGTGCCCTGGCCATCGATGCGCCAGGGCTCTTCCTGCAGGGCGCCACGCTCTTGCTGGCGCTGCTCGCCGCTTTCGTCATGTTCGAGCAGTACGTGGATCCCGCTGGCGACGCGTTCACGCCGCGGGCCTCGGCCCTGCCCGGCAGCGAGGACGAGAAGGCCTTCGGCGAGCAGGGTTGGCAGCAGACTGAGATTTGGCCGCTGTTCCTGTTCAGCGTGGGCGGCATGCTGGTGTTCGTCACCGCGAACGACCTGTTGACCATGTTCATCGCCCTTGAGGTGCTCTCGCTGCCGCTCTACCTCATGACCGGTATGGCGCGCCGGCGCCGCTTGCTGAGCCAGGAAGCTTCGCTGAAGTACTTCCTGCTCGGGGCGTTCGGGTCGGCGTTCTTCCTCTACGGTGCCGCGTTGGTCTACGGCTTCGCTGGCCAATTGAACTTCGCTGCCATCGCGGACGCCACCGCGGCCATCGCGGGACCGAACGGATTGTTGGTCGCAGGCATTGCCCTGGTGGCGGTCGGGCTGCTGTTCAAGGTCGGTGCCGCACCGTTCCACCAGTGGGTGCCCGATGTCTACCAGGGGGCGCCGACGCCACTGACCGGATTCATGGCCGCTGCGGTCAAACTCGCCGGGTTCGGGGCGCTGCTTCGCATCTTCTACGTCGCGTTCGGCTCCTCGCGCTGGGATTGGCGACCGGCGTTCTGGATCATCGCCATCCTGACCATGTTCGTCGGGGTGATCCTCGCTCTGACACAGAACGACGTCAAGCGCATGCTGGCCTACTCCTCCATCGCGCACGCGGGCTTCCTGCTGATCGGTGTGATCGCGACCAACTCGCTCGGCCTTGGTGGCAGCCTGTTCTACCTGCTTGCTTACGGCGTGAGCACCGTCGGCGCTTTCGCGGTGGTGTCGCTGGTGCGCGACCCCGGTGGGGAGGCGACGAAGCTGTCGAGTTGGGTGGGCCTGGGTAAACGCTCGCCCATCGTGGCCGGGACCTTCGCGCTGTTCCTGTTGGCCTTTGCGGGGATCCCGCTCACGAGTGGTTTCACAGCCAAGTTCTACCTATTCACCGCCGGCGTGGCGGGGGGTGCGACCCCGGTCGTGATCGCCGCCGTGATCGCCAGTGCGATCAGCGCCTTCTTCTACGCCCGCATCATCGTGCTGATGTTCTTCACAGAGTCCACGACCGAGGACGTTTCGGTGGTAGTCCCGAGCAGCCTGACCTCCATCGCGATCGGAGTGTCGATCGCTGTCACTGTGCTGCTCGGTGTGGTGCCGCAACCTGTCATCGACCTGGCGCAAAAGGCCAGCACGTTCGTCAGATAGACCTACGCGGGTGCGCCGGCACAGTGCACCACGTAAGGTCTGCGGTAACGATGGTGTGACACCGACCGGGTGACTGAGAGGAGGGTGAGGTGACGTTGACGTTCGCGTACCCCGTCGGCGACCATGACCTCGAGCGCCGACTCTCGGAGCGACTCGAGATCGTGGAGCAGATGCTTCGCGAATCGGTCAAGAGTCACTACCCACTGGTTACCGAGACGTCGCAGCACCTGGTGCTGGCTGGTGGTAAGCGGTTCCGGCCGACCCTCGTGCTGCTTGCGGCGGAGTTCGGTGACTGGCAGTCCACTGAGGTGCTGCAGGCCGCAGTGGTGGTCGAGCTCACCCACCTGGCCACGCTGTATCACGACGACGTCATGGACGAGGCCACCTTGCGCCGGGGGGTGCCCTCGGCCAATTCCCGGTGGGACAACACCGTCGCGATTCTCAGCGGGGACTTTCTGTTCTCTCGGGCGTCCAACATCCTCGCCGACCTCGGTCCGGAGGCCGTCCGACTGCAGGCGCGCACGTTCGAGCGGTTGGTCATCGGCCAGATCAAGGAGTCGGTCGGTCCCGGCAGCGGCGTCGACCCGGTGGTGCACCACATCGAGGTCCTGGAGGACAAAACCGGTTCGTTGATCGCCACGTCCGGACGGTTCGGGGCCATGTTCGCCGGGTGCGACGAGGCGATCGTCGAGACACTGACGCTGTTTGGCGAGCGGATCGGCGTGGCATTCCAGTTGGCGGACGATTTGGTGGATTTGACCAGCGACGGCAGCCAATCCGGCAAGACCCAGGGTCGTGATCTGCGTGAGGGGGTGCAGACGCTGCCGGCCCTGCTCGCCCTGGGGTCGCATGACCCCGCCGACGGCAGACTGCAGGCTTTGCTGTCAGGCCCGCTACCAGATGACGGCGACCACGCCGAGGCTCTGGGCCTGCTCCTGTCGCATCGGGCCGTCGACCAAGCGCGGGCGGAGGCCCGGCGCTGGGCCGACGCTGCTCGGCAGACCCTCGCTCCCCTCCCGGAGATTCCTGCCCGGGCCGCGCTGGAGCGGCTGTGCGACTTCGTCGTGACGCGCACCGCCTGACGGGTTCGGGTCAGGAACGCCGCGCCAGCATCGCCCGAGCGCGGTCGCGGACCTGCCGGGAGCGTCGAGCCAGGTAGGCGTCGACTGGCTCTCGGCCCGCGGGCATTGTGACGGCGGACTCCTCCCTGGTCATCCGGGCGAGCAGTTCGGCACGGTAGTCGTTGGCGACCAGGCCGGCGTTGTCGGGTGCCAGATCGGCTTTGGCCAGGGTCGCGAAGAACTCGAAACTGTTGTTCTGTGCCAACGACGCGAGTCGCATGTCGGTGAAGCCCAGGTGGTACAGGTCCGAGAGCAGCAACTCCAGTGAGGTGGGGGTGAATACCCAACGGTGGATGTCGTTGTACTCGTCGCTGTCCACTGTCCGCTCGATGGTGTGGCGGGCGTCATCCCAGGAACACTGGGCAAGTTGCAGGTGCAGGGCGGTGTTACGGTCCCAGACCATCTCGGCGCCGTTGTTGCGCACCGAGTACAGGTGGGTGTCGATGAATGCCGCTGGGCCGTGGAATGTACTCGGCAGCAAGTGCGCCTCCACCACCTGGCCGGCAGTGGTGAGTGGTCGCAGGCGGTCGAAGCAGTAGCGCTTGTCGGGCACGATCAGCGAGAGCACCCCGCCCGGTGCGAGCAGGTCGGTGGCTGCCCGCAGAAAGCCGATCACGTCGGTGGTGTGCTCAATCACGTGTGCCGCGACGATGAAGTCGAAGCGCTGGTCGGCTGGGATCACATCGGTGATCGGGCCGCCGGTCCAGATGTAGTCGACTTCTTCGATCCGGCCGAGTTCGGTCTGGCTCAACCCTGCCGCACGGTACTTGTCGACCAGTCCGGTGCGGCTGCTGTGATCAAGTATTCGGATGTCAAAGCCTGCTGACCGCGGCGCGATCGGAT
The DNA here is from genome assembly GCA_030837395.1 of Actinomycetota bacterium. Classification (GTDB taxonomy): domain Bacteria; phylum Actinomycetota; class Actinomycetes; order S36-B12; family UBA10799; genus JACJWR01. The sequence continues at coordinate 19,324 of JAUPKO010000691.1, forward strand.
TGTACGAGGGGCCGATCTCCAGCCCGACTCCATGGATGTCGAGGTCGCGCAGGGCCGTGCGGGCGCGTTCCGGGAGAGAATCGAGCTGGGGGTGACTCACCGGTCCATCATCACAGAGCCCGACCACCAGGACCCGAGGTGACTCTCGCCCCGAAGGGAATAGTCGAGCTGCGCAGTCGGTCGACCGGGTGGTATAGTTGAAGCATCAACTACCTGGACAAGTTGGATACCTAACAGAAGGACGTGCCATGACCGCGACGATTTCCGCCAACGACCTTGCCATCGACGAGCGCACGGCCGATCTCCTCTTCCGCGACGCCCACACCGGCTACTCCTTCACTGACGAGCCCGTGCGCGACGAGGTGCTCGCTGAGGTGTACGACCTGATCCGGTATGCCCCGACCCTGATGAACTCCCAGCCGTTGCGCATCACTTACGTTCGTTCGCCCGAGGCCAAAGCCCGGTTGCTGCCGCACCTCGCGCCGGGCAACCGGCCCAAGGCCGAGTCCGCTCCTGTAGTGGCCATCCTCGCCGCCGACACCGACTTCCACGAGCATCTGCCGAGGGTCTTCCCGCAGGTCCCCGGTGCGAAGGACAAGTTCGCCGACTCGGCGGAGCGGTCCGGGGTGGCGACGTTCAACGCGGCGATCCAGACGGGCTACTTCATCCTGGCCCTGCGAGCGGCTGGTTTGGATGCCGGTCCCATGGGTGGCTTCGACAAGGCTGGCCTGGACGCTGAGTTCTTCGACGGGACCTCCTTGCGCTCGGTGCTCGTGGTCAATGTGGGCCACGCGGCCGAAGGTGGCACCAACCCCCGGAACCCCCGGCTTGAGCACCACGAGGCCGTGACGAC
>JAUPKO010000692.1 GCA_030837395.1 Actinomycetota bacterium
CAGGGACGACATCCTGGCCCATCGCATACTCGTGGCCGCGGCCAGCGGAGCCGCCCGCGACTCCGCGCAATCCAATTACGGGATTCATCGCGATGTGATGGCAGTATGACCACGCAGATCGCAGTCCGCCTCCCCGATGAGATGGTTGCCTTCCTCGACCGCACCGTCGCCAGCGGCCTTGCTCCCAGTAGGGCAGCAATCGTGGCGTCCGCGGTGGAACGGGAGATGCGGCGAGTGGCCGCTGAGAATGACGTCCGGATCATTCAGGCCGAAGGCGCGGAAGACGACCTCGACGACCTAGTCGCGTGGACCCTCACTCATGCCGTGGTAGCGGACTGATCGAGTGCGAGAGATCTGCTTGGTCCAGCTCGACAAGAGCCGACCAGCACTCGTCCTGACCCGCGATGCCGCCCGAGGTGCGATGACCAAGGTAACGGTGGCACCGATCACCACCACCATCAAAGGCCTCTCCAGCGAGGTGAGGGTTGGACCAGCCAATGGCCTCGACCACGACTGTGTGATCTCCCTCGACAATGTTCTCACGGTCCCGGTGTCCGCCCTCGGGCGAAGCGTTGGCTTTCTCGACGACGAACAAGAAGCACACCTTGTGCGCGCCGTGGTCCTCGCCTACGACCTTGACGTACCGCTCCTGGCGTGACGCCCAGACGACGCCTACCCGTGCGTCGGGAAGCCCAGGTTGCTGTGGATAACTTCCGCGGTGGAGCCACATCGGCGTATTCTTACGACATGGGGAAAATGCCGTTCATCGACGATATGCCCGACGCTGACAAGGACTACATCCTGAGCCATCGCCAGGAGATCCTCGACCTCGCCGCCGAGATCGGGATCACCAACGTGCGCGTGGGTTACACAGGACGACTCGTCGGAACCATCACCGACGACGCCGTCCTGCTGGCCAACTACGCCTTCACCGCCCGTGCGGGCTCTCGCCTCGAACACATCATCTACATGTATCCCGACGAAGTGGCCGCAAACCCGGGAGCCGGCGATGACCTGAAGACCGCCGTGCCCTTGTGAGTCCCCGGCGGAGGTACCTAATCGAAATGGCTGCTGCCACGGATCGCCTGTCGAGGGCGGCCTCCCGCGGCGATGACCGCCGCTACGCCGACGACGAGCTGTATCGCTACGCCATCGCATTCCTGTGGCTGCGGCTGGCAGAGCCGGCAACGCGACTCCTGACTCTGCGCCTGGTGGACGCCGATGACGTGTCCGGCTGGGACCAACTCAATGTTGTGCGCAACTCGCTCGCCCACGAATTGGACGAAGAAATCGCCTACGGCCGACTCTGGACTGAGTTGGGGCAGACAGTGGAGTCCGTCGGCCGCGACCTCGATCTGCTGCTGGCCGCTTAAGCTCGCATAATCCCGACCTCACCCGTGGGTCGGGAAGCCCAAGTTGATGCCGCCGTGGGACGGGTCGGGCCAGCGGCTCGTGACCACCTTGCCGCGGGTGAAGAAGTGGAACCCCTCGGCGCCATGGGCGTGGGTGTCCCCCAACAGCGACGCCTTCCAGCCGCCGAACGAGTAGTAGGCCATCGGCACCGGAATCGGCACGTTGACCCCGATCATGCCCACCTGCACCTCCTGCTGGAACTTGCGCGCCGCACCGCCGTCGCAGGTGAAGATCGCCGTGCCGTTGCCGTACGGGTGCGAGTTGATCAACTCCAGCCCCTCCTCGTACGTGGCCACCCGCACAACCGACAGCACCGGGCCGAAGATCTCGTCGGTGTAGATGCTCATCTCCGGTGTGACGTGGTCGAACAGGGTCGGCCCGAGCCAGAACCCGGCAGCCGCACCGTCGGGCTCCACCAATCGCCCGTCGACCACCAGCGTCGCCCCGGCCTCCTCCCCTGCGGCAACGTAGGACGCCACTTTGTCCCGGTGCACGGACGTCACCAGCGGCCCCATATCGCACCCTCGCCGACCGTCACCGGTGCGCAACGTCGACATCCGTCCCGCAATTGCCGCCACCAGGTCGTCCGCGACGGGTTCGACGGCAACCAGCACGGAGATCGCCATGCACCGTTCCCCCGCCGACCCGAAGCCGGCATTGACCGCTGAGTCCGCAGCCAACTCCAGGTCCGCATCAGGCAGCACCAGCATGTGGTTCTTGGCCCCGCCCAGCGCCTGCACCCGCTTGCCAGCAGCGGTGCCGGTCTCATACACGTACTTGGCAATCGGGGTGGAGCCGACAAACGAGATCGAGGCGACATCGGGATGCGTCAGCAGCGCATCGACCGCCTCCTTGTCGCCGTGCACGACATTGAACACGCCGTCGGGCAGCCCCGCCTGTGACCACAAATCCGCCAACAGCAACGCCGCCGACGGATCCTTCTCACTTGGCTTGAGCACCACCGTGTTGCCCGCCGCGATGGCGATCGGGAAGAACCACATCGGCACCATGGCCGGGAAGTTGAACGGCGAGATGATGCCCACCACACCCAGCGGTTGCCGGATCGAATACACGTCGACGCCGGTGGACACCCCCTCGGAGTAGCCACCCTTGAGCAGGTGGGCGTTGCCGCACGCGAACTCCACCACCTCCAGCCCGCGCGACACCTCACCGAGGGCGTCCGAGAGCACCTTGCCGTGCTCGGCAGTGATCAGCTCGGCGATCTGCTCCTTGTGTGTGTTGACCAACTCGCGGAACGCGAACAGCACCTGCATCCGCCTGGTGAGGGTGGCGGTGCCCCACTCGCCGAACGCACGCCGCGCGGCGGCCACGGCTTGGTCCACATCGGCTGCGGAGGCGAAGTCGACCACCTTGGTGACCTCGCCGGTGGCCGGGTCGTAGACGTCGCCGGTGCGGGCGGCCGTGCCCTGCCAGGGGCGACCGTCGATCCAGTGCGTGAGGTGATCGGTCATGGGCGTGCCTCCAGAGTGCGTCGTGCGGGTGGGGTGGGGGTCAACTGTCAAATCCGAGGCCGAGCCGGTCCAAGGTCCGTAGCCACAAGTTGCGGCGGCCTTCAGCCGCATCCGCAGCCGCGATGGAGCGCCGGGTGAGGTCGATGACCACCTGCCTGGCCGGTTCGGGCGGGAACGGCACGGGTCGGCTGTTGACCATCTGCAACCTGGTCCGCTCGGTGCTCTCGCCCAGCAGCAGGTCGATCAGCACATCCGCACCGAAGCGCGAAGCCCCAACCCCCAGCCCGGTGTAACCGGCGACGTAGGCCAACTGGCCGGAGAACGCCTGACCCCAGAAGGCACTGAACCGGGCACACGTGTCGATCGCACCGGCCCAGGCATATTCGAGCGGCACCTCGGCCACCGCCGGGAACGTGTCGTGCAGGTGCTGCACCAGGCGGGCGGTCAGGAAGTCGTCGCGTTCCAGCGCCGAGCCGGGGCGTTCGCCGCGCTGATAGACCGCGTCGTATCCGCCCCACAGAATTCGGTCGTCGCTGGTGAGTCGGTAGTAGTGGAACTGGTTGGCCGAGTCGCCGACACCCTCACGGCCCTGCCAACGCAGCTCTGCGAGGACCTCCGCCGGCAGTGGCGCGGTCACCACCACGTGGTCGAATACCGGGATCACGTAGGCCCTGATGCGCCGCAGCAGTGGGGCGTGGGCGGCCGTGGTCAGTGCCACCCGGGGCGTCCGGATCACGGCATCGTGCGTGCCCACGGCCAACCCGGCTCCGGCGCGTTGGATCGAGATCACCGGACTGCCCTCGAAGATCCGCACCCCCAACGATTCGGCCGCACGGGCTAGGCCCCACGCGAGGTTGGCCGGATCGACCAGGCCGACATTCGGGTCGGCGATGGCCCCCAGGTAGGTCGGCGAGGCAACCTTCGCCTGCACCTCGTCGGCGCTCAGCGCGGTGAGGTCCACCCCGTAGGGTTGCAGCAGATCGACGTGCGCGCGCAGCCCAGGCACTTGGTAGGCCTCGGTGGCAACGTCAAGCTCACCGGTTCGTGCGAAGTCGCAGTCGATGCCGTAGCGGGAGATTGTCTCGGCGATGCCCTCGAAGTTCGCCAGGCCCATCCGGTACAGCGTCGAGAACTCGATCGGCCAACGTTCCACACCGTTGACGTAGCCGTGGGTGATCGACGATGCGACAAAACCGCCGTTGCGCCCGGAGGCGGCGTTGGCGATGCGATCACCCTCCAGCAGCACCACGTCCAGGTCGGGTCGGCGCTCCTTGGTCCGCAAGGCAGTCCACAGCCCGGACAACCCCGCCCCCACCACCACGAGGTCGGCCGTTAATCGTCCCGCCACCGGGGTCCGTGCGGCCGGTCGCTGCGGACGGGCCAACCAATAGGGCTCGTGACGCACGTCCCGCAGCATGGCACGAGCCTGATCACCAGCGGACTGCGCGAAGGGCACTTCAGGCGTCCCTGCGACGTCGGCCGATGACCTGGCTGAAGATCACAATCGCCAGCGCGATGATGAACATTGCCGAGGCGATCACGTTGGCCTGGGGCGGAATGCCGCGGGTGGCCGACACATAGACGAACTTGGGGAACGTCGTGAACTGCCCGGAGTTGAAGTTGGTGATGATGAAGTCGTCGAAACTCAGGCTGAACGCCAGCAACGCCGCCGCGGCGATACCCGGTGCCACCAAGGGCAATGTGATGCGCCGAAACGCCTCGCGTTCGCTGGCGTAGAGGTCCATCGCGGCCTGCTCCAGGCGGGGATCCAGGCTGGCCAACCGGGCTTTGACTGTCACCACCACGAACGAGATACAGAACATGATGTGGGCGATCACCACAGTCCAGAAGCCCAGCGGCACGAAAATGTTGAGGAACAGCGCCAGCAACGACGAACCGAGCACGACCTCCGGGGTGGCCATCGGCAAGAAGATCACCAGGTTGGTCGTGGAGCGGCCGCGGAACCGGTAGCGCACCAGGGCGAAGGCCACCAAGGTGCCAAGAATCGTCGCCACCAGCGTGACCACGAACCCGACCACCAGCGAATTGACCACTGAGGAGCACACCTGGGGGGCGCCGCACGGGTTGAGCCAGTTGTCCAGGGTGAAGCCCTGCCAAGTGATGTTGGTTCGGCCGGCATCGTTGAACGAGAACGCGAACGTGTAGGCCACCGGCAGCAGCAGGTAGATGAAGGCCAGCGCCATGTAGATGCGCAGGATGTTGGCGCCCAACCAACGCCGCACGCGTTGCCACGCCGACGGTGTTGCCGCGGGCGGCAACGCCTGCGCCACGGAAGTCCCCTGGGACTGTGGCTCACTCATACGAGATCCTCCGTCCCCACGCGGCGGACATACAGCAACACCATGATCAGGATGCAGGCCATGAGGATGAACGACAGCACCGCCGCTGTCGGATAGTCGTTGACACTCAGGAAGGTGTATTCGATCCGGTTGCCGATCATGGTGTTCTTGGGCGTACCCAACAGTGCCGCGTTGACGTAGTCGCCGGCCGCCGGGATGAACGTCAGCAAGGTGCCGGCCACGACCCCGGGCAGCGACAGCGGGAAGGTGACCTTGCGGAACCCGGTGAACGGCGAGGCGTAGAGGTCGCCGGCGGCTTCCACCAAGCGGTGGTCGGTGCGCTCCAGACTGGCGTAGATCGGCAGCGTCATGAACGGCAGGAAGTTGTACGTCAACCCGGCGATCACAGCCGCCGCTGACGGGTACACCCCGCCCGTCTCGCTCACCAGGCCGATCG
>JAUPKO010000693.1 GCA_030837395.1 Actinomycetota bacterium
GCGGTCAGCCAACAACGAAAGCGTGTTGCGATGATCGCTGGAAACAGCCCCATCGAGACTGTCCGGTTTTCGAGCGTCGACCGATGTGGACCAGTGCCACACAAGAGAATGACTCCGTGCCCATGAAAGTGATGCGTCTCCGATATGCAGGGACGTGCCCCTGCGGTGCGGAGGTGCCCGCCGGCGCCAACGCGGGATGGGACACGGACGCGCGCACGGTGGTTTGCGCCACCTGCCTCGCAACCCGGTCGTCGACCGTGACCACGCCGCCACCGTCCACCGTCTCGGAAGCCACCGACGTGCGTGCAGGCCCGCCACTGCGCGAACGCGCCCAGGCAGACGCCGGGGCGTCACTGACGCGGGAGTACGACAGGCGCATGGCGAAGCGCGACGAACGCGTGCGGTCCCGGCTGCCACGTCTGGGCCCCCTCCTCCTCGCAGTCTTCGACGAGAGCCAGTCGACGAAGGCCTTTAAGCAGGGCGCCGAAGGCGAGCGGCGCGCAGTCAAGCGACTCCTGGAGTCGTCCGGCGACCAGGTTCACTTCCTCGTCAACCGCAAGCTGGGTCACGGGCGCCGCGACGGGGACATCGACGTGATCGCTGTGTCGTCGTCCGGCGTGTGGGTGGTCGACGTGAAGCGGTACGCCGACGCCAAGGTGCGCTCGGAGAAGCGCGGCGGCCTCTTCGGCCCGCGGACCGAGCACCTCCTCGTCCGCGGGCGAAACGCCGACCACCTGCTCGCGGGCATCCCCAAGCAGGTGGTCGCAGTCACGATCGCTCTTCAGACCGAAGCGACACTGTCTGCCGCGCCAGTCCTACCTGTCCTGTGCTTCGTCGACGCCGAACTGCCGATCATCGGACGGGTCGTCGTCCAGGGAGTCTCTCTGCTCAGCCCAAAGGGCCTTTCGAAGTCGATACGCGAGTCCCACGGGCCGCTGGACCCACAGGCCGTCGATCACATTGTGGAGCGGCTTGACACCGCGCTTCCCTCGGCGTGAACAGGGCGAAGCCCGCCGCCTGCCGGACAGGTGTGGCTCGCCGGGAATGGGTCGACGGTTAGTCGAGCAAGCGTTCCCGTAGAGTCGCGCGTGCTTCTGAACGCGCAACCGCTGCGCCCTTCGGGCCACCCTCCAAGTGCGAGGTCCACCCGACGCCCGGCAGTCCCGACTGGCCATTGACGACGTATGCGACAACGCCGAGTGCGATGCGCTCCCCGACTTGGTCTCGGATGATGTCGTAGGCCTCGTCGAGAACTCGACCCATGCCGATGTTCGTCCCAGGTAATCCGAACCGGACTCGAGCCTCGGCGTACGTCATGATCCGCTCGTCGTTGAGCAGTGCGTCATCCGTAACCCATTGAAGGAGGCCGACGGCGAGCGTGCCGCCTGCCGTCTCGCCGGATGCGATCACCTTCGCCACCTCACTTCGGCCACCGGGACAACCAAGCGGCCTTCAGATCAGCATATGGACCTACGGCAGGGCGCTATAGCGTGGCACGGTGCCAAGCACAGCGTTCACAACGTCCCCACGGGGCAACCGCGACCCGGCGGTCGTCGCCTCCAAGCTCGCGCGGCTCAACGATCCCCCGGTGAAGCCGCTGAATGACCTGGTCCGGCGCATCGATGCCACACGCCACGAGGAATCCACTCCGTGGTTCGACCCCGATGGCGGCGGGGTTGCGGCTCGCGTTCTCATGCTTCTGGAGTGCCCCGGCGCGAAGTCATCCCGCGCCCGCGGGTCGGGCATCATTTCGCTCGACAACGACGACCAGACTGCGGAGAACCTCTTCACTTTGCAACAAGAGGCCGGTCTTGCACGCTCCTGGGCCGTCAACTGGAACATCGTCCCGTGGTACCTGCCCGCGGGGACCCGCACGGCGAACGCCTCAGCCGCGGACGTGCGACGGGCGGCACCGTGGCTGTCCGAGGTCATCACCCTGCTTCCTCGTCTGCGCGTGGTTGTCCTCATGGGTCGGCGCGCGCAACAGGGTTGGGATCTGTACACAGCCGCAGCCGGAAGCCGCACCGACCTGGCTACGGCGCGGTGCCCCCACCCCAGCCCCCTGTCGATCAACCCGCACCCCGAGAACCGGGAGCTCATCAGGGCCGCCCTTCGGGAGGCCAAGGGCGTGGCCACGGGGCCGGGCATCCGGCGGCCGCGACGAGTTTGATGCGCTCGCGGGCTCAGGCCTTCGGGTGAGCCCGTCGCTTGATTGACCGGACATTGCTTGGCTCCTTGGCCAACTCGGCCATCCGCTCCGCGATCCGGCGCCCATGGTCTGCGGTGGCATGCAGGTAGATCTCGGCTGCCTGGGTCGTGGACTGGCCGAGCCGGTGCTTGAGCTCGGCCAGCGAGGCTCCTGCCTCGGCGGCCAGGGTCATGCCGGTGTGCCGGAGGTCGTGCGGGCGCACGTCGGGGCGGCCGATCCGGTTCAGGGCCCGGCGCAGCATCTGGTAGTAGCTCGTGCGGATGTTGCCGCCGGTCTCGGTCGTGAAGACCCACGAAGACGACCCCGGTCCGGTGTAGGTGGCAAGGTGCCGGTCGAGCTGCTCGGCCAGCACCGTGGGGATGGCGATGGTCCGAACGCCCGCCCGGCTCTTGGGGGTGTCGATGTCGTAGACGCCCTTGAGCGGGTAGATGCGCTCGCGAACGCTCAGGCTCGCTCGGCCGGGCGTCAGGTCGAGGTCGCGGCGCTGGAGGGCAGAGGCCTCCCCAATCCGAAGCCCGGACCAGACGAGCAGGTGCACCAGGGCCTCGTAGCGCGGCGGAACCTCGTCCGCCAGGGCGAGGACCTCGGGGATGCTCAAGACCGGGCGCTCTGCTGCCTTGCGGGCTGAGGCTCCCCTGATCCGGCACG
>JAUPKO010000694.1 GCA_030837395.1 Actinomycetota bacterium
CGCGCTCGGGGCAGCCACGGCACCACCGAGCCAACCCAAGCGGGCGGCTGCAGCACCACCGCCGGTCTGGTCACCCGCCGCCGCGCCGGATTATCCGCCCACACCTGCAGGCCAATATCCGCCCACGCCCGGCGCGCAGTATGCACCGCCGTCCATGACCGCGCCGCGGACGCCGCGAGCGCTGACCAGCCCGCCGCCGCAGGGTCGGCCGGCGGCTAACCTGCCGCCACCGCCGGGGGCCGGCGGCGCCACTGGGCAGCCCTACCACGGTTTCCCGCCGCCGCGAGGTTGACCTGCCCTGCGGTGGGACGGACAGGGTCCCCGCCGTGTACTAGGCCCGGTTCAGCTGGAACGTTACCTGCGGGTCGGTGAGTTCCACGGCATCTTGGTGCGGCTCACCAGCGGTGAAACTGACCGCTAGCACCTCATCGGCGATGGTCGCCCCGTGGCTGCGCAATGACTGTGCCACTGCATCATCCGCCGTGCGATAGACCACGGTGATCCGATCGGTCACGTCGAACCCGGCGTTCTTGCGGGCCTCTTGCAGGCCGCGCACGACTTCCCGGGCAATGCCCAGGCTGCGCAGATCGTCAGTGAGCTCAAGGTCGAGCGCCACGGTCGCGCCGTCGGTGCTCGCCACACTCCACCCGGCCAGGGGTCGCTCGGTGATGATCACCTCGTCAGCCGCCAAGTGGTGTTCGTCGTCTGCGACCGTCACCATCACCGACCCGGCGTCACGCAGGCTGGCCGCGACCTCGGCTGCGGGCACCTGGGCCAAGGCAGCGGCGACCACGGGTGTCTGCTTGCCGTAGCGATTGCCCAGGTCACGGAAGTTCGTCTTGACACTGACCTCCACCAAGTCCGCGCCCTCGGTGGACAGCGGTACGGCCGAGAGCACATTGACCTCGTCCGTGAACTGCGCCCGCAGATCTGCTGGCAGCGAGTCCCAGCGGGTTGAGGCCACCAGCGCCCGGCCCAGCGGCTGCCGGGTGCGCACGCCGGACTCGGCGCGGGCCGACCGGCCCAGATCGACCAACGTCCGCACGGTGGCCACGTCGGCGCGCAACTGGGGATCGATCGCGTCGACATCCGGTTCGGGCCATGAGGCCAGATGCACCGAGTCGATGCCGGTCTCCTCGGCGAACAGGTCCGACCACACCCGCTCGGTGATGAACGGGGTGAACGGGGCCATGAGCAGCGTGATGGTCCGCAAGCACTCGTGCAGCGTCGCCAGTGCGGCCGGGTCACCGGCCCAGAACCGGCGGCGACTGCGCCGCACGTACCAGTTGGACAAGTCGTCGATGAACGTCGTGAGCACTCGTCCGGCGGTCTGGGTGTCGAAGACCTCCAACGCCGCAGTGACCTCGGCCACGGCCCGCGAGGCCTCTGAGAGTGCCCACCGATCCAGCGAGGTCAATGGGGCGTCACCGCGCCCGGCGCTGGGGTCCCACCCGGCGGTCCGGCCGTAGAGGGATTGAAAGCTGACAGTGTTCCAGTAGGTCAGCAGGACACGCCGGACCACATCGTCGATCGCCTCGTGGCTGACCCGCCGGGCCTGCCATGGCGAGCCGGAGGCCAGCATGAACCACCGCACGGCGTCGGCGCCGTGGGCATCCATCAGCCCGATGGGCTCGAGTACGTTGCCCAGGTGCTTGCTCATCTTTCGGCCCTGTGCATCCAAGATGTGGCCAAGGCACAGCACGTTGCGGTACGACGACTCGTCGAACACCAGGGTGCCAATGGCCATCAGCGTGTAGAACCAACCGCGGGTCTGGTCGATCGCCTCGCAGACGAAGTCCGCGGGGTAGCGGGCTTTGAACAGGTCGACGTTGTGGTGGGGGTAGCCGAACTGGGCGAAGGGCATGGCGCCGGAGTCGTACCAGCAGTCGATGACCTCGGGCACTCGGGTCGCGGGTTCGCCGCAGACGTCACAGCGGATCACCACGTCGTCGACGAATGGACGATGCGGGTCCAGCCCGGCCAGGTCCACCCCGGCCTTGTCGGACAGGTCCAGCAGGGATTCGATCGCAGTCACATGGTCGGCTTCACAGCGCCACAGCGGCAGCGGCGTGCCCCAGTAGCGGTTGCGCGACAACGCCCAGTCGATGTTGTTGGCCAGCCAGTCGCCGAATCTGCCGTCGCGGATGGTCTCCGGGATCCAGTTGGTGGCGGCGTTCTCGCGCAGGAGGCGGTCCTTGATGGCCGTGGTGCGGATGTACCAGGACGGCTGCGCGTAGTAGAGCAGTGGCGTATGGCAGCGCCAGCAGTGCGGGTAGTTGTGCTCGTAGTCCAGTTTCAGGTAGAGCAGGCCACGCTCGCGCACGTCGTCGACCAGCACCGGGTCGGCATCCTTGAAGAACATCCCGCCGACCATGGGAACCTCGGGATCGAAGGTGCCGTCGGCGTGCACCGGGTTGATCACCGGCAGGTCGTAGCCGCGGGCCACCACAAGGTCATCCGCGCCGAAAGCGGGTGCGATGTGCACCAGTCCCGAACCGTCCTCGGTGGTGACGTAGTCGCCGAGGATCACGTAATGCGCCTGCGGCACGTCCACCAGGTCAAACGGGGGCGTATAGCCGGTGTGCTCGAGGTCAGCGCCCGCCATGGTCGCCAGCACCTCGGAGTCGGGCGCGACCTTCTCGCGCAGGGCCTCGGCGACGATGAGGGTCTCGCCCTCGGCGGTCCGAATCACCGAGTAGTCGGCGGTCGGCGACACCGCGACTGCTGTGTTCGACACCAGCGTCCATGGGGTGGTGGTCCACACCAGTAGCGCGATGCCCGGGAATCGTTCGGCCAGGGGACCGCCCGTGACGGGCATCCGGATGAACACCGACGGGTCGGTGACCACTTCGTAGCCCTGGGCCAGTTCGTGGTCGCTCAGGGTCGTGCCACAGCGGGGGCAGTAGGGCGACACGCGGTGATCCTGCACCAGCAGTCCGGCACGGTGAATCTGTGCCAGGGACCACCACACGCTTTCGATGTAGTCGCTGGACATCGTCCAGTAGGCGTCGTCCATGTCGACCCAGTAGCCCATGCGTTCAGTCATGGCGCCGAACTCGGACACGTGACGCAGAACCGATTCGCGGCACTTGACGTTGAACTGCTCGATGCCGTACGCCTCGATATCGCCCTTGCCGGAGAAGCCCAACTCCTTCTCGACGGCGAGTTCAACCGGCAGGCCGTGGCAGTCCCAGCCGGCCTTGCGCGGCACGAAGCGGCCTTGCATGGTCTTGAACCGGGGGAAGACGTCCTTGAACACCCGGGCTTCGATGTGGTGGGTGCCAGGCATGCCGTTGGCGGTCGGTGGACCCTCGTAGAAGACCCACGGCTGACCGTCGCGCGTGGCAGCGAGGCTGCGGCCGAAGATGTCCTCGGATTGCCACCGTGCGATGATCTCGGTCTCCATCGCGGGCAGGTCGATGCGGGCAGGCACGGGCCGGTACATCCCACCTCCGTGGGTCGGGGATCGCCAGGGGAAATCTCGGGCTGCTCGGCCCGTTCAGTGGGCCCAGGATACCTGAGCGCGTATGCCGGGCTCTGGAAGGCCGCACGCCTGCAACGGTTGCGGCGGCCCCCTCAGGTATCCTCATCGCGGGATCGGCGGCACTGTGCTGCCGTCGATGGAGAGGATGGCGATCAATGACTGGGTCCGCGACGGGGTTGTTCACCGACACCGAACTGGCCGAATTGCGCGCCAAGCTTGAGGATGAGGCTGCCGAACTCCGTGCGGACATCAGCGATTCCGAGATCGACATCAAGGGCCTGATCTCCGACTCCGGCGACGGCAGCGGCGATGACATCGCCGACATCGGCTCCAAGACCTTTGAGCGGGAGCAGGACATGTTCGTCGCGGGTCAAGTACAAGAGTCCCTGCGACAGGTCGAACACGCCATCGCCCGGATCGACAGCGGCAAGTACGGCATCTGCGAGAACTGCGGCGAACCCATCGGGCGCGCGCGCCTGGAGGTCTACCCGCGGGCCACGTTGTGCATGGCCTGCAAGATCGCCGAAGGCGGCTGAGATTCCCGCTGAGCCGGCTCGGCGGGACGCCGTGACCTCAACCGCGACCAGCCAGCCCACAGGGCACGCACGCACCACCTGGTTGGTGGCTGTCGCGGCGGTGGTGGTGCTCCTGCTCGACCAGTTGAGCAAGGTGTGGGCGGTGGCCACCCTCGAAGGTCAACCGCGGCAGGAGG
>JAUPKO010000695.1 GCA_030837395.1 Actinomycetota bacterium
AGGTGACGGCGACGCGTCCGCGGCCGTTGCCACTGTTTCCAGTAGTACAACCGCACCCTTCGCCGGATCCAATCCCCCAGTGCCAGCACGGTAGAGTAGGTGTGGCTGATCCCGAAGTACTGCATCCAGCCGGTGACGTAGAGGCGCAGTTCGGCGATGGCGTCCTGCACCCGGTGACCCCGGTTGCGGCGAGTGATTTGACGTACTCGTCGCTGGAAGCGTGCCTGGGCCGCGGCCGTCCAGACCACCCGACCCCGGCGACTGACCTGGAAGCCCAGGAAGGCGCACTGGTCGAGCGGGGCGGTACGGCTTTTGACCCGGTTGACTACCAGTTTCAGCGGTCCTTCGATGAATCGCGTCAAGCTCGCCATCACCCGTTCGGCCGCCTTCGCACTCTTGACCAGGATCAGGAAGTCGTCGGCGTAGCGGGCAAAGTGATGCCCGCGCCGTTCGAGCTCCTGGTCCAGGGGATCCAGCGTGAGATTAGCCAGCAGGGGCGACAGTGGTCCGCCTTGGGGCACCCCTTGAAGGGTTGCTTCCCGGGTCCCCTCCGGCAGGACCACGCCGGCGCGCAGGTAGCGCTGGATCAGCGCCAGAACCTGGCGGTCGTGGATCTGCTCCCGCAGTTGCCCCATGAGCCGGTCGTGATTGACGCTATCAAAAAAGGATTTGAGATCGCAATCGACCGCGTAGCGGCGTCCGGCTTTCCAGCCGGCCGCCACGGCGCGCACCGCCTGGTGGGCGTTGCGGTCCTCACGGAAGCCATAGCTGCGGTCGCTGAAACCGCGCTCGAACCGCGGCGTCAGCACCTGGGCCAAGGCTTGCTGGATCAACCGATCCAGCACCGTCGGGACGCCCAGCGGACGGGGCGAGCCGTCGGCTTTGGGAATGAACACCCGACGCACCGGCGCCGGACGGTAGGTGCCCGCCCGGAGCTGGGCGATGAGCCTGGTTCCCTGTCGTCGCCAGAAGGCCGGAAAGGCTTCCACCGTCATCCCGTCGACCCCCGGAGCTCCGGCGTTGGCGCGGACGCGTCGCCACGCCCGCCGCAGGTTCTCCGGGTCCAGCACCTGCTCGATCATGGTCTCCCCTTGAGCCCTCCCCTTCCTGCCGTGATGGCCGTGCTCACCACCCCCTGGCCTGCTGGCGTCAACGGTCGTGGTGTCGGTCATCGGGTCGGAGTGCTCCTGGTCGGTTCGGCCCTTCCCGGGTTCGAGGCTTCCGGAGTCGGTGCTCCGGCTCGCAGCCCGGTACTTCGGCCTCTGCTGACTCCCCGTCGATTGGCGCTGGCGGGGTCTCCCCAGGTAAGAACGCCTTGCTTCCCGGCACGACCGCCGCATCTACCTGCGCGCCTGGACCGTGCGACTTCGCGGTGTTGTGCCCGCTCGTCGCGTCGCGCCGGCCTTGATATGCGGTTCCTGTTCGTCGGCCCGCCGGTTTCCCCTAGCCTTCCTCCCCCCGGACGGTTACCCGCCCGAGGTTGGCTTCGAGTAGTAGTTCTCTCATGTCACCATGAGCGGTCCTCCTACGGGGGACTTGCACCCCCTGTGCAACGCGCCCATGCTGGGCGCACACAACGGCATGCACCCGACCGCAGAGAGCGCGGCGGGTGATGCCGGGCGTTGGACCTCAACCGCCGCAGGCGGTAGAGAAGCAAGGCAGATAAGGGCCATGAAACGCAGCCGGCACGGAAGATGCAGCGCATGGAGGCATGTGCAAACTCCAGGAGATCCTCCGTGCCGGTTTTGCCGCGTTCACCCAGCACCAGGGGACGCGGCGGGCGGTGCATCGTTGGGCCGCCGCCGTCATGGCGTGCCGTACGGCCGCTCTGGGAGGACACCTGTGGCGATGTCCGGCGGGCCACGTGCACCGGGTGCAGTACAACTCCTGCAAGCATCGTGCCTGTCCCCAGTGTGGTGGGCTGGCCAGCGAGCAGTGGCTGCAGCGCCTGCGCGCCCGGCTGTTGGCCTGCGACTACTATCACCTCGTCTTCACGGTACCTCACGAGCTCAACCGCCTGTGGCAATGGAATCGGGTGGCCTTCGGCGAGTTGCTGCTGCAGACGGTACGCGAGACGCTGCTGACGTTGACCGCCGACCCGCACTGGTTGGGGGCACAGGTAGGCCTGGTGCTGAGCTTGCACACCTGGGGGCGCAGCTTGGCGGTGCACCCGCACGTGCATGCGCTCATCACCGGGGGCGGCTGGACGCCGGCCGGCTGGAAGGCGACCAGGCGCGGCTATCTGCTGCCCATGGCGGTGGTGCTGGCGCTGTTCCGCGGCAAGCTGGTGGCGCACCTGCAGCAAGAGCTCTGCGGCGGCCGCCTGGCCCTGCCGCCGGACACGCACCGGGCCGTCTGGCATACCCTCGTGGCGCAGCTGCGTCGCCGTCACTGGAACGTGCATCTGGCCGGCTGCTATGCGCACGGGCGGGGCGTGGGGACCTACCTGGCGCGCTATGTGCGGGGCGGGCCGCTGAAGGCGTCGCAGCTGCTGGCCCACCGCGACGGCCAGGTAACCTTCCGCTACACCGATCACCGCGACGCACGTTCCAAGGTGATGCGCTTGTCGACCGAGGACTTCATCGCGCGCCTGGCCGAACACGTGCCCGAGCCGGGGTTCCGGATGGTGCGGCATATTGGCCTGTTGGCGCCGGGCAACCGCGCCCGCCTGGCGGCCTGTCGCCAGCAGCTGGGGATGCTGCCCAGCAGCGCCGCGCCCCCGTTGACGGCGGCCGTCTTTCTCGAGCGGCTGGGACTGGCGCCGCTGACCACTTGCCCGATCTGCGGCCAGCCCCTGGTGCGGATTCCCCTGGAGCGCCATCGGGCCCCGCCGCCGGCCGCAGGGACTTGGCTCCATGCTGCCTGACGACCGCCTGCAGCCCCACGGCGGAGGGGTCGACCTGTGCCCCGACGGCCATCCGTTGTGTAGTCCGGGGAACACCGCTGGGACCCCATCGACCCAACGCTTCGGCCGCTCGCGGCGACCTCCAGGCAATGCCGCTCCCTCGGCAGGTCATCCCGCCTGGGCCGGCACCTGCGCACGCTGGCTCAGCCCTGCTGAACCCCCATAGGAGGAAGGTCCAACAAAAAGATGGAGCCGACGGCCTCCAGCGGGGGCCACGGGGTCCGGGCACTCACCGGGCTTCACCGTCCCACGGAGGAGTCTGCCGATGACACGGGCCGCTGCTCATCTTTGACGTTGGCCATACACTAACGGGGGGATGCCCCTGGCACCGCGCCGGCCGGCACAGTGGAGCGATAGCCGGCTCCGTCCCCCGAACCGGCCGGAAGGAGCACAGGTGAAGACCA
>JAUPKO010000696.1 GCA_030837395.1 Actinomycetota bacterium
CCCGGACCCATCTGCATCGCCGGGAACATCACGGAGCCGCCCAACTCCTGCGCCTTGGCCATGGTTGCGTCACAGTCGGCCACCGCGATGTAGATGAGCCAGAACGACGGTGCCTCGTCCGGGACACCCGGGGGCATCGCCATCGCCCCGGCGTTCGACTTGTCCTCACCCTCCTTCGTAGGCAGGTTCGCTATGAAGTAGTCCGGGCTCGGCCCCTCCTGCCAGACCCAGCCGAAGGCATCGGTATAGAACGGCATCGCAGCGGCGATGTCGCGGCTCTGCAGTTCGTTCCACGTCAGCGCCCCAGGCACGTTGAACACCTCGGCGCCCTCATGCGCCATCGGCTGCCACAGCCCCACGATGCCGCCGGAGGGGTCCGCGACCATGGCCATCCGACCCTGCTCCATGACGTCCATGGCGGGCACCACCACCTGCCCGCCGGCCTCGGCGACGCGGCCCAGCGCCGCATCAAGGTCCGCGGTGATCACGTAGGAACTCCAGAAGCTCGGCATTCCGCCGGCGGCCATCTCCGGCGGCAGCGGGCCCATACCCGCGACGAGTTTGCCGTCGATGCTGAATTGGGTGTAGTCCACACCCATCGGGGTGGGCAGGTCGACGCTGGTCCAGCCGAACAGACCGGTGTAGAAGTCCTTCGCCGCCGCAACGTCGCTGGTGGTCAAGTCGATCCACCCGAACAAACCCTCGGGGTGTCGCATGGCTTCCTCCTCATCGATGACGTGATCGGCTCACGGTAGAGCACCGACGGCCTCGATGGCACCCGCATTCACCCAGGTGTGGACCCGCGATCATGAGGTGGCGCTCTGCCAACCCGGCCCGTTCGCGCCGGCGGCGCCGCTCGCGAGCACCAAGGCCCGAGCGCACAGGGCGGAGGTGACGGCATCGCTCTGGTAGTGCCACCACCCCGGGGCGTCAGTATTGCCCGCCACGAATAGCGTGTCTGAGGGCCATAGCCCCGTGGCATGTCGGCTGGCCAGGAGGTGATCCGCGGCGTCGGCCAGCAGCACGGCGTCGGCCTCCTCGGCGTGACTCGCCACGATGATCGCCTGCGCTGTGCGATAGGGACTCAAGCCGTCGGCGAGTAGCCGTGCGTGTGCCCTCGCGCTGGCCGCCGCCAGCGCCGGGCGCAGCGCCTCGACACCGGCCGCTACCGCCCGGGTCAAAGCAACGTGCAAGTCGAGTGCGTCGAGGTAGTACACCGAATCCGCGACCTCCGTGCCGGCGGCCACGACCTCGATCAGCCAGGCAACCGCGTCGTCCGTTGCTGGCCCCGGGCCGAGGACCGCCACGACGTGGGCGTTCGGCACGGGGTCGATGACGGGGTTGAGCCCGGGGGTGAACCAGGTGGGATACAGACCGTTCGGCAAGCGGGTGCCGGTCAACGCCTGGGCCGTGCGGCCCACCACTGCGGGATGGTCCGGGCCCAGGGCGAGCGCGCACATCGCCGAATCGTCGGTGTCGGGCGGGATGTTGGCGTAGTAGCGCCACAGGCCCTCGGCCAGCACGGTCAGTTCGAGGTGCCTGCGGGAGGCCGCCAGCACCTCTGGAACCCCCGCCAGCGGTTGCTCCGCGAGGGCCAACATTCCCAGTGCTGTGAGTGGCGCTGCGATATCGAGCCGCCCGGTCGCCGCCGGATCAACATCGGCATAGGCCCACCCTGGCCATTGCCCGCGTGGGCCCAACCGAGCTGCGATCGCGTCGACCGCGTCGGTGGCTGCCTGCTGCCAGGATTCGAGGTCCGGCGAATCACTCATGACATCGAACCTACCGAGCAGGTCAGCGCAAATGCACCAACCAATGCACCGCATCGGACCCACGCCGCCGTACGTGCTCCAGCCGAGCGCCGATCACTAGCAACGTGGCGCCAACGAGCACCAACGGCACCCACACCGGCAGCGACTCCACGACATTGAACAGCACCGGACCCACTGCGATCGCCAACGCCAGCAGACCTGCGAACAGCAGTCCACCCAACCTCCGATAGGCGCCGACCCCCACGGCTCCCGCGGCGGCCGCGACCACCAACGCGAACCTCAGTGTCGGCCCCACACCGTCGGACAATTCGCCCACGGCAACGATCGCGGTCGGCACCAGCGCGAGGCCGGCCGGGAGGCCGAACGCCACGCCACTGCCCAGGGGCATCCGGGCTAGACCACCCCGCGCCCGAACGATCAGAGCCATGACCCCGGCCACGGCAACCGCGGCGGGCAGCGTCTGCCACTCCACCGCCTCGCGCATGGGCGGCAGCACGGCGGCCAGACTCCGCCAGACCACCAGGATGCCCACGGAGCCGACAATCGCCGCCAGCACGCGATGGCGCCACCACGTGGCAGTCACAACCACGGATGCGACCACCACCACGACGACCCGCACAGGCGCTGCCAGCCCCGGGGTGCTGAAGGGATACAGGAGACTCCAGCAGACGCTGATGGCGGCGGCTACCGCCAGCGGCCACTGCACCACCGACCGCCAGTCCGCCGGAGTCTGCGGCTGCAGGACGAAAGCCAGCACCGCGGTGATCGCCAGCGCCGTCGGCAGCGACACCACCTCCACCACCGCCAGTCCCGCGGTGGCGAAGCGATCGACCAAGGCGACCTCGATGCTCCACCAGGCGACCACGACTGCGACGGACCCGGCGACGGCAGCTGGAGCCCGCCATTGGCGGCAGGTCAACGCCACTGCGAGTCCGCCGACGACCACCACCGCCACCCGCACCTGATCCGTCAACTCGCCGCCAGGGAAGGGCAGGGCCAGCGCCCACGACGCACTCACCAGGGTCACTGCCAACAGCGGCCACCGCAGTACGGACCACCAGGCCGCCCGGGTGCGCGGCTCCACCCACCAAGCCGCCACTGAAGCGAAGGCGAACGCCGTGGGCACCGTGATCAACTCCGGGAGACGACCCGTCTCGGGCGACACCCACACCACGTAGGCCCACCACGGCAGCACTAGCCACATCGCCCAGCCGATCACCGACACCACTGGCCAACGCCGCTCCGGCAGTGCAACCGCCAGACCGGTCGCGGTTGCCACACCGAGCACCCGCCACCACGTCGCCGACTCGACGAACTCCGGATCGGCGAGGGCTACGAGCAACGTCGGTGCGGCGGCGACAAGGACCACCGCGGGCCACGGAACCTGCGGCAGGAGTCCGCGACGCCGTGCCACCCACAGCACCCCGAGCGCTACCGCGCCGGCCGCGACAGTGACCACCTCGAAGCTGCCGCCGACCTCACCGAAGGACCAGCCGAACGCCCAAGCAAACGCGGCCAGGGCATAACCTCCGAGGACCATCACCGACAGCCGCCGCCAGAGTCCCTCTGCCACGGCAAGCCCGCCGAGGCCCACCCCGAGGATGGTCGCAGACAGCCATAGCCAGCGATTGTCAAGCCCGAGCTCCGGTGGACCGGCCAGCATTCCGAACCGTTCGAACTCGCGGTAGTTGATCGCACCGATGCACTGCACCGACAGCGCGGCCAGACCGAATACCACCGAAGCGACGTCCAGCAGCAGCCGCCAGCTCGCCCAGCGATAGCTCAGCCAGCGCAAGGCGGCTGCGAGCAGCACCGCCCCGATTCCCATCGCCACGGCGATGCCGACGACCCGCCCCGGCATGATCGTCAGGGCCGCCAGACCACCACCGGCCAGCGCACCTGCCAGCACCGAACAAGGTTTGCGCCACCAAGGGGAGAGTTCGGCCGCTATCCAGGCTCCCATCGTGAGCACGGCCGTCGCCGCCGTCACGACAACCAGCCACGGAGCCTTGGCCGGCAGCCACACCACTGGCTCGGCCAGCAGCAGGACGATCAGTGCCGCTATGGCCACCAGCGTCAACAGCCCGGAGGACAGCAGCGCGACGACCCACGCAGTCACGGCGGTCTCGCGATCGGTGGTACGCGTGCGGCGCGACCACATCATCAACGCGACGACCACTGGGGCGAGCAGGGCAGTGGTTACCGCCAGCACCCACCGCGGCCGCAGATCAACCTCACTGGTGCTGAGCAGCGACAGCGTCAACAGCACCGCAGTCGCGGGTATCGACGCCACCCCCGTGAGCCACCAGAACCTGATCCCGGTGAATTTCCCGGCGAGCAGTGCGACGGCAGTGAAGATGCTGGCGGCCAGTCCCGGGTAGAGCGACGTTTGCCACTGCATCAGCAGGCTCGGAGCGGCCAGCAGCACCACCACCAAGGCAGCCGCCGCCAACACCGCGAGTACCACGCTGGTGGTCGGGATGGCCCGGCGCGTGACCACCGCGAGCGCGCCGATCAGCACGACTGCGGCACACAGCAGCGACACCTGACCCCACCCCGGCAGGGACCCCCACAGCACCGCAGAGAGGGCCACCAGCGCAGCCAGCAGCAACACCGCCCCCGTGCCCTGCAACAACACGGCCATCGGTATCCGGGGCTTCGGCTGAGCGTCGGCATGGGTCGCGTGCGCCGCCCTGACCGGTGTGGTCACCACCGGTACTGTCGCCGCAGGTGCGGACTCGTGCCCGATAGGGGGGTGTGCCGCGGCCGGTGTTCGCACACCGGCGTGCTGCGCCTCGTGGTTGGCGCGCTCCCACCGGTCCTGCCGATTCGACACGTCCGCGTACTCGATCTGGAGTTCAACTTCGAGGTCGGCCGCGGCGGCCCGCAAAGCGTCATACCGGGCACGGGCTGCGACGACAGTCAGCCACTCGTCACTGGCACGGCGGGCAGCGTGCACATCCACCTCACGATGGCACGCGGCGCAGGTCACGACGCCGAACATCGACTCCGCCATGGGCGCCTGGCAGAACGGACACCACAATGGGGGAACCGACCCACTGGGTCCAGCGGAGGTGGGCTCAGGGCTGATGCCCGGCCCGGCAGCGACCTCGTCCATGGCGCACCTCCCCGCGGCGCGAAGGTCAGGCGCAGGGTGGCGCCTGCTTCCACGGTACTACCAACGCGGGCCACGAGCGCCAGCAAATTGACGCCGGGGTGCTAAATGGACTACTGCCCGCGCACCCCCGCCAGGGCGAACAGTGCGATACCCGCAGCCACGGATGCGTTCAGTGATTCAGCCCGGCCAGGCATGCCGATCGCAGCGAGGGCATCGGCCCGATCCGCGATCAACCGACTCACCCCGGAGCCCTCCGAACCGACCACCAGCACCACCGGCACATCGCTGAAGTGCGCCGCGACCTCGGCGATCGAGCGCTCGACCGCGCCGTCCAGAGCAACCACGAAGTAGCCCTGGGCCGCCGCGTCCGCGAGCATTCGGGCCAAGTTGGTGGCTCGCGCCACCGGAAGGTGGGCGAAGGCGCCCGCCGACGCCCGCCAGGCGGTGGGTGTGACCCCGGCCGACCTGCGCGAGGGCACGATCACCCCGAAGGCTCCGAAGGCCGAGGCCGACCGCGCGATCGCACCGAGGTTGTGCGGGTCGGTGATGCCGTCGAGCGCGACCAGGATCGGTGCCGCCGCAGATCCGAGCGCCGATTCCCACAACTCCTGCGGATCGGCATAGGCGAAGGGTTCGGTGCGCAGCACCAGACCCTGGTGGTTGGCCTCGCCGGCAGCGCGGTCCAACTCCCGCTTGGGCCGTTCCCGCACGGGTACCCCACGTTCGGCCGCGATCGCCACAGCGGCGGCCACCCGGTCGTCGGGATCAATGAGGTCGACGACGAGCAGCTCGCGGGCGGGCACCCCGGCGCGCAACGCCTCAGCAACGGGATTGCGGCCAACGACGATGTCGTCTGCCACGATGCGCCGCGGTGCCCGCCCGCGGTTGCCCCCAGATGCCCCGTCGGCATCGCCGGCCCGATCGGCGGCCCGAGCCCGGCGGGCCGCCGGGTGCGCCGTGCGCTCGGTGGCTTTCGGCGTAGGGCCCTTCGCCTCCAGCCCACGGCGTCGCTGCCCGCCCGACCCCACCTGGGCACCCTTCTTGGAACCGGACTTGCGAACTGCACCCTGCCGTTTGGAATTGCCAGCCATTTAGCGCACCGCTCCTGTCATCGCCGTTCGCCCATATGCCAGCGCGGTCCACGCGGAGTGTCTTCCACGACGATGCCCGCCGCCATCAAACTGTCCCGAATCGCATCGGCCGTGGTGAAGTCCTTGGCCGCTCGGGCCTCGTCCCGCATCCGCAGGAGGTCGCCGATGATGGCATCCATCGCGGCCCGCTCGCCGCGGGCCGCGCCACCGGTGCCGGCCCATGGTTCCGCCAGCGGATCGACACCGAGCACTCCCAACATGGCGCGGACATCGGCCAGCGTTCGGGCCACGGCATCGGTGTCGCCTGCAGCCAGGGCTTGATTCCCGGTCGTCACGGCCTCGTGCGCCACGGCCACCGCGGCGGGCACGTTGAGGTCATCATCCATCGCCGCAGCGAACGCGGCCGGCACTGCCGGGACTGGGGTGACCTCGCCCACGACCTCCGAGGCCCGCGTCACGAACGACTCCAGCCGTCGGTAACCCGCGGCAGACTCCGCCAACGACTCCGGCGAGAACTCGATCATGCTGCGGTAGTGGGGGCTGGCCAGGTACCAGCGCAACTCCACCGGCCGAACCCGCTTGACCACCTCGGTAACCAGCAGCGAGTTGCCCAAGGACTTGCTCATCTTCTCCCCCGCAGTGGTCACCCAGGCATTGTGCAGCCAATACCGGGCGAAGCCGTCGCCGGCGGCCTGCGACTGCGCGATCTCGTTCTCGTGGTGCGGGAAGACCAGGTCCAGACCGCCGCCGTGGATGTCGAATTCGGGGCCGAGGAACTCCGTGGCCATGGCCGAGCATTCGATATGCCAGCCCGGCCGGCCTGGGCCCCACGGTGTCTGCCACGCCGGCTCGCCGGGCTTGGCGCCCTTCCACAACGCGAAGTCGCGCGAATCCCGCTTGGGCGAATCGTCGGCGACGTCGGCGGCGGACTGCATTTCGGACGGCCGTTGCCCGGACAGCTGGCCGTAGCGGGCGAAGGACGCCACCGAGAAATACACGTCACCACCGGCGGCGTAGGCGTGGCCGGAGTCGACCAGCCGATCGATCAACGCCACGATCGCCGGGATGTGCCCGGTGGCGCGGGGCTCAACCGTGGGGCGGATGCAGCCGAGCACGTCGTAGGCGTCGGCGAAGGCGTGCTCGTATTCGGTGGCGACCGCCCACCACGGCCGATTCTGCTCGATCCCCTTGGCGATGATCTTGTCGTCGATGTCCGTCACATTGCGACACAGCGTCACCTGGGTGCCGCCAGCTTGAAGCCAACGCACGAGCACATCGAAGGCGACTCCGCAGCGAACGTGTCCAACGTGGGGCGGGCCTTGCACCGTAGCGCCACAGACATAGATGGCGGCCTTGCCCGGCTCCAACGGAACAAACGGCCGCGCGGTGCCGGTGGCGGTGTCGTGCAGATACAGGCTCACGAGCGTAAGGCTAATGCCCGCCGTGGCCCACCGTCGGCCAGGCGCCTGGCCGGGCCCGCCCAGCGATCTGGTCCTCGCCAGAAGCGCAATCACGCCGATGCTGCCCTAGCCTGTGCCAACAGTCACCTTCGAAGCGCCAGGAGTCACCCACATGACGACACCCATCAACACCTCCGATCTGACGTTCCTCAACATGGACCGGCCAACCAACTTGATGATCGTCAACGGTCTGATGTGGTTCGACCAGGAACCCGACTGGGATGCCGTGCGGGGTGTGGTGCAGGAGCGACTGATCGACCGGTTCCCCGTGCTGAGTCGCCGCCCGGCGCAGATCGACGGCGCGTGGGTGTGGGAGGACGACCCGGACTTCAACCTCGATCGGCACGTGCGCGAGGTGACCATCGGTGGCTCGGCAGACCTGCGCGAGGCCCAGCAGTACATCTCCGACCGCGTCAGCGATCCGCTGGACAAGGATCACCCGCTCTGGGAGATCGATATCCTCACCGGCCTGTCCGGCGCCGGCGACGAACCCGCGGCCCTCATGCTCGCCCGCTTTCATCACGCCCTGGCCGATGGCATCCGCATCGTGCAACTGGTCCTGAGCATGTGCGACCTGGCCGAGGATGCTGCCCCACCCGTGGTCGGTCGCACCTCGAAGGCGCGTGGGCCCGCAACCCAGGCGCTCGATGCCTCCAAGCACGTTGCCGGCGGAGTGGTGGACTTCGCCAGCGGATTGGGCTCGGCAGCGCTCAAGGCGCCCGGGAAACTCCTCAGCAAGGGCCGCGACGCCTTTGAAGACGGTTTCGACCTCGAATTCAGCGTCACTGCCCTCACCGACGCCCTCACGGGCACCGCTTCCGAGGACAACCAGATCGCCAACAGCCTGCGCTCCGCCAGCCGCCTGGCCCTGGCCGGCCGCAGCCCGGCGCTGACCGGCGACGGCAAGCCCGGAGTCGCCAAGCGCGTCGCCTGGGTCACCGGCATCCCGGTGGCGCAGGTGAAGGCGGTGGGCGCAGCCCACGACGCCACCATCAACGATGTCCTGCTCGGCGTGGTCTCGCGCGGGTTGAGCCGGTACGTCGAGGAAAGCGGTCGCGACCTAGTCGACAACGTCAGCTTCCTGGTGCCGATCTCACTCAAGCCGATCGACATGAACCTGCCCACCGAGTTAGGCAACTACTTCGCCATGGTCATGTTCCCCATGCCGCTCGGGGTGGCCGACGACGACCAACTGATGGGTGAGATCCGCACCCGCATGGCCCGCATCAAGAACAGCACTGAGGCGATGATGGTGTTCGGCATTCAACGCGCCGTGGCCCAGACGCCCGACGCCCTCAGCATCGGCCTCACCGAATTCGTCGCCAACAAGACGATCGGCCTTCTCACCAACGTGCCCGGTCCGCGCGCACCTATGTACCTTGCCGGCACCGAGGTGACCGGCATCCTCGGGTGGGTTCCGACGGCCGGCGACCAGAGTCTGGGGATCTGCATCTTCAGCTACAACGGCACCGTCAGCATGGGCATCGTCTCCGATGCGGGCATCCTGCCCGACCCGGATCGCCTCGCCGATCTCGTCTCGGAGGAGTTCGCGGCCCTCGCCGCTGGCGCTCTGCCCGCCGACGCCTGATCCGGGGTTACCTCGGACGTCAGCCACGCAAAGTGCACCTGTCTCGGCCAGACCCGCCTTGCCTATATGTAGCGTTCGCTATATGCTGGTTCTCCACTCCCCACCGAGAAGAGGCCCATGGAGACTGCACGGCTGGACCATTCGCTGCAGGTCCTCACCGACCACAAGACCCGCTGGGCCCGGCTGCCCATCCGGGACAAGATCCTCTACCTGCACGAGGTGCGCGACCTTGCCGTGCGGTACGCGTCGGACTGGGTGGACGCTGGGGCGCAGATGAAGGACCTGCCTCCCACCTCACAACTCGAGGGTTCGGAGGAGTGGCTCAGCGGGCCCTACCCCACAGTCTCGTGGCTGACCGACGTGATGGCGACCCTGACCGCGCTCGACAAGGGCACCGACCCACTGGCGGGCCTCGGCGTCGACACCACGCCCGGCGGGCAGGTGGTCGTCCGGGTGTTCCCGGCCTCCATCTACGACCGCCTACTGCTCAGCGGCTACGAACTCGATGTGTGGATGCAGCCGGGGGTGACCGAGGCGACCCTGCGCGAGACCGTGGGAGTGTTCTACCGCGAGCCCGACCCGACCGGTCGCGTGACGCTGGTGCTCGGGGCGGGCAACGTGTCGGCCATCCCGATGCTCGACACCCTCTACTCGCTGATCGCCGACGGCGACGTGGTGGTGTTGAAGATGAACCCCGTCAACGACGCGTACGGGCCGGTCTTCGAACAGATCCTGGCCCCACTGATCCGCGACGGCTACGTGCAGATCGTCTGCGGCGGCGCTGATGTGGGTGCCCACCTCGCTGCCAGCGCGATGGTGGACGCGATCCACATCACCGGAAGCGAACGCACGTTCAACGCAATCGTGTTCGGCGCGGGGGTCGAAGGCGAGCGCCGACGGTCCGCGGGGGACGCCCTCCTGACCAAACCGATCCGATCCGAGCTCGGCGGCGTCGGGCCGACGATCGTCGTGCCCGGACCTTGGACCGATGCCGACATCGCCTACCAGGCCGAGCACCTGGCCACGCAGAAGCTGCACAACGCCGGCCACACCTGTGTGGCGTCCCAAGTGCTCATCCTGCCCACCGGCTGGGACAAGACCGACGCGCTCATCGCGGCGGTTCGCCAAGCCCTCGCCGACTCGCCCGACCGGGAGCCGTTCTACCCGGGCACGGCGCAACGCCAGGCCGACTTCCGAACGGCCAATCCCGACGCCGAGGCAGTGGCCGGCAGCACCGAGCGCACCCTGCTCGTCGGCGTCGACCCGGACTCGGGGCACCCGGCATTCCGGGACGAGTACTTCGGCCCGATCTACGTCACCACCACTGTGCCGGGGGCTGACGCGGCCGAGTTCCTAGCCAATGCAGTGGACTTCGCCAACACGCGCCTGCACGGCAATCTGGGCGCCAATCTGATCGTCCACCCGAGCACGGCGAAGCAGTTGGGCGCCAACCTTGATCGCGCGATCGAGGACCTGAAATACGGCTCGATCGGGGTGAACGTGTGGTCGGCCTTCGTGTTTCTGGCCAGCCGGGGGGCCTGGGGTGCCTTCCCTGGCAACCCCGCCGAGGACATCGGGTCGGGTAGCGGCGTGGTGCACAATGCGCTGCTGTTCGATCGGCCGCAGAAGAACGTCGTGCGCGCGCCGTTCCGGGCCCTTCCCATGTCGCTGCGCCACGGCCACACCACCATCGCGGTCAAGCCACCGTGGTTCCTCTCCAACCGCACCGCCACCAGCACCGCCCGTCAACTCACCGCATTCGCCGCCGACCCCAAGCCACAACGGCTCCTGGGCCTATTCGCCTCCGCCTTGCGCGGCTGACCCTTCCAGAAGAGAGCACCACATCATGACTGATTTCGACTACGTCATCGTCGGTTCCGGCTCCGCCGGCTGCGTCCTGGCCGCCAGGTTGACCGAGGACCCCACCATCAGTGTGTGCCTGTTGGAGGCCGGCGGCTCCGAGCGCAACCTCAATGTGCGCATCCCCGCGGCCTTCACCAAGACCTTCAAGACAGACCGGGACTGGGGCTACTACTCGGACCCCGAGCCTGGGCTCATGGGTCGACGCCTGTTCATGCCCCGAGGCAAGATGCTCGGCGGCTCGTCTTCGATGAACGCCATGTTGTACGTGCGCGGTAACAGCGCCGACTACGACGGATGGGCAAAGGACGGTGCCGTCGGCTGGTCCTACGATGAGGTGCTGCCCTACTTCCGCAAGTCCGAGAACTTCAGCCGCGGTTCGGACGACTACCGCGGTGTGGGCGGTCCGCTGCAGGTTGCCGACCACCGCAGCCGCACGACCATCACCGAACTTATCGTCGAAGCTGCGATGCAGGCCGGGTTCGAGTTCAACCCCGACTACAACGGGGCGCATCAGGAGGGTGTGGGCTTCCTCCAGGTCACCCAGAAGTTCGGGCGCCGGTGGTCGGCCGCCGACGCCTGGTTGCGCCCGGCGATGTCGCGCAAGAACCTCACGGTTCGCACCGGTGCCCGCGCCCTCGGGGTGGCCTTCGACAAGGGCCGAGCCGTCGGCGTGCAGATCAGTTCCAAGGACGGTGACGAGGTCGTCCGCGCCCGGCGCGAGGTGATTCTGTCCGCGGGCAGCATCGGCACTCCGCAACTGCTCATGCTCTCGGGCATCGGCGACGCCGATCACCTGTCGAACCTGGGCCTCGACGTGGTGGTTGACAACCCGAACGTGGGAGCCCACCTGCAGGACCACCCGCTGTACGTTCTCAACTGGGAAACCACCGCCAAGGGCACGCTGGCCGAGGCTGAGAGCCCCAAGCAACTGCTCTCCTTCCTGTTCCGCGGTCGCGGCCTGCTCACCTCCACCGTGGCCGAGGGCACCGCCTTCTTCCGCAGCCGCGACGACCTCGAAGCACCTGACCTGCAGTTCCATTTCGGTGCCGCGTACTTCCACAACCACGGCTTCGACACCCACGACACGCCGGCCTTCGCCATCGCTCCGACGTTGGTGGCGCCGCAGAGCCGCGGCTACGTGCGGCTCCGTTCAGCCGACCCGACGGCGGACCCCAGTATCGTCGGCAACCACCTCACCGAACGCGCCGACGTGGACGCGATGATCGTTGCGGTCGAACGTGCGCGTGAGATTGCCGCACAAGCCGCCCTGCGCCCGTTCACCGGCACAGAGATCCACCCCGGGGCGGCCGTCGTCGGGGCGTCAGCCATCGAGGCCGACCTGCGTCGCGACACCGAATTGATTTACCACCCCACGAGCACGGCCCGTATGGGCTCCGAGGCCACCGGCGTCGTCGACGACCAGTTGCGGGTACACGGTGTCAGCGGACTGCGGGTGATCGATGCCTCGGTGTTCCCGACGATTCCTCGGGGCAACACCAACGCGGCGACGTACATGGTGGCGGAGAAGGCCGCCGACCTGCTGCGTGAGGCCCACTAGGTCCCGGCGCGGGATACTGGTCGCCGTGTCTGCGATTGCGAACCCCGACGACGAGGTCATTGCCGCATCCCTGCCCGGGGATGAACGGATCCTGCTGGCCACCATCGAAGCCCTTGCCGAGATGGACCCGGCGGCGCTGACCATTCAGCACATCTGCCGTCGGGCGGGGGCCACCGCGCCCACCCTCTACTACCACTTCGGCAGCAAGGACGGGCTGATCGCCGCCGCCATCGAACGGCTCGTGGCGGATTGGCTGGGTCTGCTGGACGCGACGGTGGCCCGCGAGGGCGACCTGAACGTCACCTTGGATCAGGCAGTTGCCGGCTGGCGCGCGATGATCCTGGCACCCACGAGCCCGGTGATGGTGTTCGTCTGGGTGACGCTGCTCGCCGCCCGCACGTCCGAGGAGTCACGCGCGGCACTGATCCGGGCCCGGGACCGCAGCCAGGAGATGGTCCGTGGTGCGGTGGCTGTCTACTTCGGTGACACGGCCTTGGCGACGGACCTCGCCTCAACAGTCGTCGACGGCGTCATCTCGGCGGCACTTCAGTTCCACCTGGACGCCGATGCCGAGGGCTTGACCGAACGGCTGAACGCGCTCGTGCGGGTGATTCGAACGGTGGCGCAGGTCCCTGGGCACTGAGTGGTGCCGGCAGCGCGGCTGGGGGCGTGGGACTCAATGCTCAGCGACCACCAGTGCCGTGGCGATGGCGGCGATCCCCTCGCCGCGGCCCGTGAAACCCAGCCCGTCGGTGGACGTCGCGGACACCCGGACCGGCGCCCCCACCACGGCTGACATGGCGATCTCGGCCTCCGCCCGTCGTGGGCCCAGGCGCGGTGAATTGCCCACTACCTGCACAGCGACGTTGCCGATCCGCCACCCGGCCGCCCGTACCCGCCGCACGGCCTCGGCCAGCAGGGCCGTCCCGCTGGCACCGGCCCACTGCGGTTCGGACGTGCCGAAATTCGACCCGAGATCGCCCAACCCCGCAGCCGAGAACAACGCATCGCAGACGGCATGCGCTGCTACGTCGGCGTCGCTGTGACCGGCCAGGCCGATCTCACCGGGCCACGGCAAGCACGCCAACCACAATTCCCGACCGGGATCGAACGGATGCACGTCGGTGCCGATCCCCACAGCAGGCAACGGCGGCGGCGCGGGCACTGACACCGGCTGATCGCTCATCCCTGCGCCAACCAGGCGGCCGCCACCACGAAGTCCGACGCCGTGGTGATCTTCATCGCGCTGGCATCACCG
>JAUPKO010000697.1 GCA_030837395.1 Actinomycetota bacterium
CCAGGACAAGGTCTGGGTGACCGGCCCGGCCGGAGAGAAATGGGAGGTCTACACGGTGCTGGCCGACTCCGAGACATTCGGCACCAATCCCCAGCTTCTCGCCGAGGGTGAGGCTGCCGAGGGTGGAGTCTGCTGCGGCGGAACTGCCGCCGCCGACGCGGAGCCCCAAGC
This sequence comes from Actinomycetota bacterium, assembly GCA_030837395.1. Classification (GTDB taxonomy): domain Bacteria; phylum Actinomycetota; class Actinomycetes; order S36-B12; family UBA10799; genus JACJWR01. The sequence continues at coordinate 172 of JAUPKO010000697.1, forward strand.
GGCGAAGACGTCGGCCTGCTGCTGAGCGGGATCCGCGCCACGACACCAGGGGCCCACCATCACACGATGGTGGGCCCCTGGTCATTGGTGGCCTGGCTTGACGGCTAGTTCGATAAGTATCAATATTGATGTATGTCGAAATCATCTGATCCGGTCGACGACGCGTGCTGCCCACCCGGAGCACTACTGGGGGAACCCCTCTCGGCCGCAGAGGCCGCAGATATGGCAGTCAAACTCAAGGCCCTGGCCGATCCGGTTCGGCTGCAGTTGTTCTCGGCGATCGCCAGCCACGCCGGCGGCGAGGCCTGCGTCTGCGACATCTCGGCCGGGGTGGAGGTCTCCCAACCCACCGTGAGTCATCACCTCAAGGTGCTGCGCGACGCCGGCCTGCTCACCTCGCAGCGTCGGGCCTCGTGGGTGTATTACGCGGTGGTGCCCGACGCACTGGCCAGCCTGGCCGTGCTACTCGGCGCGACGTTGGCGGGGGTGCCGGCATGACCGACACCAGCACTGCGCCGCCGGTCGTCGGCAAGCTCTCCACCCTGGATCGGTTCCTGCCGGTCTGGATCGGCGCCGCCATGGTCGCCGGCCTGCTGCTGGGCCGCTGGATCCCCGGCTTGAACACCGCGCTGGAAAGCGTTCAGCTGGACGGTATTTCACTGCCCATCGCCCTGGGCCTGCTGATCATGATGTATCCCGTGCTGGCCAAAGTCCGCTACGACCGCCTCGACACCGTCACCGGAGACCGCAAACTTCTGCTCTCCTCGCTGGTGTTGAACTGGGTGCTCGGCCCGGCGTTGATGTTCGCGCTGGCCTGGATGCTGCTGCCCGACCTGCCCGAATACCGCACCGGACTGATCATCGTCGGGCTGGCCCGCTGCATCGCCATGGTCATCATCTGGAACGACCTGGCCTGCGGAGACCGCGAAGCCGCCGCAGTCCTGGTGGCACTCAACTCGATCTTCCAGGTCATCATGTTCGCGGTGTTGGGCTGGTTCTATCTGTCAGTGCTGCCTGGCTGGCTCGGCCTGGAACAGACCACCATTTCGACTTCACCGTGGCAGATCGCCAAATCCGTGCTCATCTTCCTCGGCATCCCACTGCTGGCCGGCTACCTCTCTCGCCGGATCGGAGAAAAGACGAAAGGCCGCGACTGGTACGAGGCCAAGTTCCTACCCCGGATCGGGCCCTGGGCGCTCTACGGGCTGCTGTTCACCATCGTGATTCTCTTTGCCCTGCAAGGCGATCAGATCACCAACCGACCCCTGGATGTGGTCCGCATCGCCCTGCCCCTGCTCGCCTACTTCGCGATCATGTGGGGCGGTGGCTACCTGCTCGGCACCATCTTGGATCTCGGCTACGAGCGCACCACCACCCTGGCGTTCACCGCCGCCGGCAACAACTTCGAACTTGCGATCGCCGTGGCGATCGCCACCTACGGCGCCACCTCCGGCCAAGCCCTGGCCGGCGTCGTGGGCCCGCTGATCGAAGTCCCGGTCCTGGTCGCCCTGGTCTATGTCTCGCTGGCGCTACGCAAACGATTCCACCACCACACCCCCCAACACCTGCCCACCGGCTCGACGACGAGAACGGAACCCACACCATGACTGACAGCCCCGTCACTCACCAACTGCGCGACGACCTCTCGATCGACCAACAGCTCGCCTTGAAGACCGCGGCGACCCGGCTGCACGGCGAGTTCGATGGCACATTCGGCACCGAGACCATCGAACGGTTCCTCTGCTCGTCCTACGACCAATTCGCCGGTCGCGCCACCATTCCCAACTTCCTGCCGCTGCTGGCCGAACGGTTCGCCCGCCAACGCCTGCACGCCCTGGCACGGGTCGAAGGCAAGATCAGCGACGGCAAGCCCACCGTGCTGTTCCTCTGCACACACAACGCCGGCCGCTCGCAGATGGCGCTCGGTTACTTCACCCATTACGCCGGCGACAACGCGATCGCCTGGTCGGGGGGTTCTGAACCCGGAAACGAGATCAACCCGGCCGCGATCGCTGCCATGGCCGAGGTCGGTATCGACATCACCAGTGAATACCCCAAACCCTGGACCGACGAAATCGTGGCTGCCGCCGACGTTGTCATCACCATGGGCTGCGGGGACGCCTGCCCGATCTTCCCCGGAAAACGCTACGAGAATTGGGAACTGCCCGACCCGGCCGGCCAAGGCCTCGACGCTGTGCGCCCAATCCGCGACCAAATCGACCAACGCATCCACCAACTGTTGGCCCAGCTGAACGTCGCAGTCACCCCGTGACCATCGCACCGCACGAGCATCCGTCGCGATGATCCGCAGTCAACATCAGGTGGCGCCAATGACCGCCGACCATGCCGATGCCGTCCTGGCGATCTACCAAGCCGGGATCAACACCGCAAACGCCACCTTCGACCTCAATGCTCCGGACTGGGCAACCTTCGACACCGAACACCTCCCGGATCACCGCTTCGTCGCCACCGACTCCGACGGACACGTCATGGGATGGGCTGCCGCTGCACCTGTCTCATCACGGTGCGTGCATGCCGGGGTGATAGAGCTCAGTGTGTATGTCGCCGAGCACGCTCGCGGCCAAGGTATCGGGACACTGCTGCTGCAGTCTCTGATCTCCTCCAGCGAGAACGCCGGAATCTGGACCCTGCAAAGCCAGGTGTTTCCCGAGAACACCGCCACTCTCGCCCTTCACCACCGGGCCGGATTCCGCGTCGTCGGCGTGCGCGAGCGCCACGGCCGACACCACGGCCACTGGCGTGACGTCATCCTCCTCGAGCGGCGCAGCCCGCACATCATCTGACCGCCCACAACGAAGGAGAACACCCGGTGACCAACTCACCCCCAACCGTCCTGTTCGTCTGCGTCAGCAACGCCGGAAAATCAGTGATGGCAGCAGGACTCATGCACCACATCGCAGGAACAGCCATTCACGTCGCCTCGGCGGGCACCCACGCCAAGACCGCCGTCAACGACCTCTCAGCGCAGGCATTGGCCGAAGTTGGCGTCGACATCAGCGGCCACCAGCCCGTCCAACTCACCGATCAGATGCTCGACGATGCGGACCTGGTGGTCATCGTCGGCACCCAAGCCGAACTCGGCAACCACCCTGGCACCACCATCCAGCGATGGGACACCGACGAACCCTCACTCCGCGGCATCGACGGAATCGAACGCATGCGAATTATCCGCGACGACATCAACACCCGCGTCCAGAACCTCGCCGCCAGTCTCAGCGACTAGCCATCCAGACAGAGCCGCAGTGACAACTCGCCTCCCGGTGTTTCGCGGGAAGGTGCTCGACTCAGGTGGTGGGGCTTGCGGGGTAGGCGTGGACCAGTGCGCTCGATAGTTTCGGAATGGCGTGGGTGAGGGCGTGTTCGGCGTCGTGGGCGATCTGATGGGCGTTGGTGAGGCTGGTGGACGGGTCGATGTCCAGTTCGGCGTCGGCGTGGATGCGGTGTCCGATCCAGCGCATTTTGACGCTGCGCACAGCGGTGACACCGGGTTCGGCGGCCAGCGTGGTCTCTGCGGCGGCGACGAGTGCGGGGTCGATGGCATCCAGTAGGCGTCGGAACACGTCGCGTGCGGCAGTGCGCAGTACCGCCAAGATCGCCACGGTGATGAGCACGCCGATGATGGGGTCGGCCAGCGGGAAGCCTAGCCCGGATTTTTCGTGCCGGTGGGGTCTGGCGGCTCGATACCCTGAAAGTCGTTGAGCAACTGTCTTTTTCGATTTGGGGTGTGTTCGACCTGCCCGTGTCGCCGGGGTGGGCGGGCGTTCCTGGGGGCCGGGGTCTTTCGGGTTGGTCGTGGTCAGGGCTGGTTTGGCGGTCAGGGGAAGGCGGCTCGCAGGCGCTGCCAGGCGGTGGCGATGGCGCCGGCCCAGCGCCAGGTGGTGTCGATGCGCAGCCGTAGTTGGCGGGCGCCGCGGGTGATGCGGGCTGCGACGTGCAGGACCCGGTAGCGGAAGGCGTGGATCTCGCAGCGGGCTAGCTCGGGAGCGTGGGTGAATCCGATCAGTTGGGCCCAAGCGACCAGGTCAGCGGCGGCCAGGACGATTTCCAGCCAGGCGGCGTTGGCCTGGAAATCGTGGCAGGGCAGGTTGCGCAGGCCGGCGGCTTTGGCGTGCCGGATGCGGTCCTCGACGCGGGCATGTTGGCGGTGGCGTAGTTCCAGGCCGGCCAGCTGGCCGGGCACCGCCCCCGGGGTGGTGTCGGTGATGAACGCGGTCACCCGCATGCCGTCGATGTCGGTGAA
>JAUPKO010000698.1 GCA_030837395.1 Actinomycetota bacterium
ATCACGTACGCGGCAGCGCTGAGGACGAGTTCGGGAACAATCACGTAGCTTGCGATACCGCCCACCATGGCCACCCCCACCGGCTCCCACAGTGGGATCAGTGGAGCTGCCACTTCGGCGGCCCAGAACAGCGCGAATCCGACGCCGGCCGCTGTCGCCGCGCCGATCGTCACACCGTGTCGGCCGCCCACCACCAACCCGGTCAGCACCACCGGCAGCAAGGCGATGGTCCACATCCCCGCCATGAACAGCGGAACGGTGCCGATGAACGGGCCACCGGTGTCGGGGAACACCAGCGAACCCACCTGCGCGGACAGGAACCAGTCCGGCAGCACCATCAGCAGGCTCATCGGCGCCAACACCGCCCAGGCCGTCATCAGCACCCGATCACGGGTGCGCCGTGCCATCGCCACGACCCCCACGTGGAAGGTCAGCACAAGCACCAGGATCCGCACTCCGAGGTCCCCGATCGGCACGGCCAGGCCGACGGCCGCGAGCAGTGCGAAGCCGAGGTAGCCCAGCAGCCAGGCCCGGATCCGCACGGTCTCGTCCTGGGGCCGGGATGGCGTTTGAGGTGGGGCCGCAGTGGCTGTCACCCCAGCAGTGTGCCGGTTGCGGGCCGTGCGTGCACGCGGCCGGCGCCACGGCGATGGCCCGAACCGGGGACATCGGCCATGTGGTGCTGACACGATAGGCGCTTACGGTGGGACTCGGCTGGGAGTGGGCGATGGTGGAGCAGGTCTGGAGTCGGCGACCGGCGGCCGACGAGGACTTGGCTCTGCGGCTGCCAGGTCAAGGCATGCGGTCCCGTGCCAGGGAGATCCACGAAGCCCTGGACGCGCGACGCGGCGGCCTCAAACGTCGCCGCCAGGAGCCCTACCCCGAGGAGTGGCCCTGGACGCGGGCCGCGGAAGGCGAGGAGTTCGTCGGAGCGGTGTTGACCGGTCTGCAACCGGCGGGCTGGCAGGTATTGCACGGGGTCCCGCTGGACGGGGAGGGTGCGGCGATCGACCATCTGTTGATCGGCCCCGGCGGGGTGTTCAGCCTCGACACCAAAGCCCGCGCCGGCGCCCACATCTGGGTGGGTAGCCGCGCCATCAAGGTGGACGGGGAGGAGAAGGAATATCTGTGGATTGCTCGGCAACAGGCCCGCCACGCGACCAAGGTGCTTCGGTTCGCCACCGGATTGCCGATCGAGGTGAGGCCGGTCCTGGTGTTCGTGGGCGGGCCCGAGGCCGCACTGGAGCGCGTAGGTCAACCGCGGGAGGTGCTGGTGCTCAATGAGTTCGAGTTGCTCGGCACCTTCGCCGGGGCACCGCGGATCTACGACCCGCCACAGGTGGCGGCGATCTTCGCTAGTGCCCGCAGGGGCGGCTCGTGGTTCCCTGCGGCGACGGCCGTCGAACTCCCACCGCCGTCGGCGTGAGGCGCGTTCACGCGCGACTTCGTGGCACCGCGCCTACATTGGGCGTCAGCACACCGCACCGGCACCCCGAGAGGCACCAGCATGGCAGCAGCCGCCACGACTCCCCCACCACCGGACTCCGCAGCCACCGACGACCCGGCGACCAGGTTCGACGCGTCCGCCTGCGTCATCGGCGCCGGCGCCGCCGGGCTCGCGGCCGGACGTGCCCTGGCGGCGCGCGGGGTCCGCTTCGACTGGTTCGAGCGCGGCTCGATGGTGGGTGGACTGTGGCGGATCGACAACGACAACGGCGGCACGCCCGCCTACCGCACCCTGCATCTGAACAGTTCCCGGGTCACGACGCAGTACCCGTCCTTCCCGATGCCCGAGCAGTGGCCCGACTACCCCTCGCACGAGTTGATCGCGCAGTACCTGCAGAAGTACGCCGACGACCAGGCCCTGACAGCCCGAATCACCTTTCGCACCGAGGTCGTCGCCGTCACGCCCCTGCCGGGCCCAGGATTGCCAGGAGCAGGGTTGCCAGGGGCCCACGGCTGGTCGGTTACCACCCGCGACCTTGACACCGACGAACACCACACGCGGACCTACCGCGACGTGCTGGTGGCCAACGGTCACCACAGCGTCCCTAACCAGCCGGCGTTTCCCGGCGAGTTCACCGGTCAGGCCTTCCACGCCCACGACTACGAGGAGCCGTCGGTGTTTGCCGACAAGGACGTCGTCGTGGTCGGCGTGGGCAACTCCGGCATGGACATCGCCTGCGACGCCGCGAAGGTGGCGCGGCGGGTGTACCTGGTGACGCGACACGGCGTGCACGTGATCCCCAAGTACGCCTTCGGCCGCCCCGCGGACCAGTTGAACAGCAAGTACATCGCCTACGTGCCGTTCAGGGTGGAACGACGCCTCTACGAGGGCATCCTGCGGTTGAGCACGGGTAGGCCACAGGATCGCGGGCTGCCCACGCCTGATCACCGCCTCCTCAGTGCCCATCCGACGGTCTCGGCGGAGCTCTACGACCGGGTCGGCCACGGCGACATCGTGATGAAACCGGGAATCGCTCGGCTCGACGGCGATCGCATCGCCTTCCAGGACGGCAGCAGCGAGCACGCCGACACCTTGGTCTACGCCACCGGCTATCGCGTCACCCTGCCATTCCTGGCCCCAGAGGTCTTCGACTGCGCGCACAACCGGATGCCGCTGTACCTGCGCATCGTGGCGCCTGACCGGCCCGGGCTGTTCTTCATCGGCTTCATCCAGACCATCG
>JAUPKO010000699.1 GCA_030837395.1 Actinomycetota bacterium
CGATCGGCCTCGCGGAACCTCAAAGCCAAGGGAGTGAAATCGGCGTCACCGGAGAGGATGACGAACTCGTCGTAGCGGGTGGAGCTGGCCAGTGCATCGACAGCGTCAAGGACCAGGTTGATGTCCGCTCCGCTCTTTCCCATCCGCGTCAATGACGGACAGTCGACCACCCTGAACCCGGCACGAGTGAAGAATGGCCGATAGCGCGCGAAGACCGACGGATTGAGGTAACAAGCACGGAGCGAGAACCTCCGGCGAAAGGCCTCACCGGAATTCTCAACGCCACGCTCCAGACGAGCCAGCCAGCCCGAGGGGTCAGTCGCGAACGCCTCCGCCGCATCGGCATCATGCGCTTTCAGGCCGATGTAGACATTGTCGAAGTCGATGAACAACGCGCACCGCAGCGCCGCGGTTCTAACCTGTTCGCTCTGACTTGGACTGTCCGTCATGCTCCCCTCCCCAACCCTGAACCCGCCTATCGCGGACAGACAAGCCCACGAATTGGATGTGCTGCATGCGTGCGCGGGCTATTCCTCATTGCCCGGGCCACTACCCCTTTCCGTTGTCACTGGTCGCGCCTCGGCTTCGCCCTACGGCGACTTCTACAACACGTTCCATAGCCGTGTGGGAGGCCGCTTCCCAGGGGCCCGCAAGGCGAGCGTGCGGGTCAGCACCACCACTCCCAGCGGGCGTTCCGACTGCTGAGCATCACCAGCACCGCAACTCATGACAACGTCGTCGAGCACCCTTCGCCAGGGCCGAGACTTGGCTAGGGCAGGCGCAGTGGGGGCAGCCTCAATGCTGCCGGGCCACCCGGTCGGGAGGAGGCGAGAGCCATGCTCTGCAGGACATCCAGCGTTCCCCCCTTTGCCAACATCCCGCCGGGGCCCTCTGCCTGGTCGATCGGCTCAACCTCTAGCCGGCGGTCAGCCGTGCCCTTGGCCATTTCCTCTCGATTAATTCCGGGTGTCTCCGTTCTTGGCGCCGTGGTTGGAGCAACGCTTGCTTCGCTCGAGACGTGCAAGCATAGCCCTTGGACGCTAGTGGATGCTTCGATGATGCCGCTCCCCTGGACCCTGCGCATCGCACGTCACCTCCTGCGGGAAGCGGGGGATGCGAAGGTCACGCCCATGGCACTTCTGTAGTTGAACGAGCGGGCGACCAATCGCGCGGCCGCTGTCAAGCCCCCGACCGGCCAGATCTCAGCCGACGCGACGGGCTCAATCGAGGCAGCGATGACGCACCACGGACCCAGCGCGTCACCCCTCCTGAATACGTCTGCGGGTACCACTGCAATCCGGCGTCGGCGTCAACCAGCAGAATCCGCTTCCCCGCGGACTTGAGGATGTTGAGCACTCGGGTGCTCTCCGTAACGTCGGCCAGGTTGACGCCGGACTCGGCCCTCGTCCGATCCGACGCCAGGGTGACCACGCCGACACTGACGTGACCGTCCCCGCTGCGGACGGTCACCGGCACCGACAGGTACGAAGCCCAACGGGGTTTGTAACGGAATGCCTCATTGGGGTCGGTGACACGAAGACTGCGCTGAGCAGCAGCCTCCAACTCTTGGCGGTCGTGGAACTGCGGACGACCGTCTATGAATGCCCGAACCGATGCATGCGAGGAGTGCACGTCCAATGCCGCGCTGCTCATGACCGAGTGGTCCTGAACGCTGCCTGCTGAAGTCGCGTACATCGAGAGGCGCCTATCTTCGGCTGGATTCGACCGTGCCCACAACTCCAGTCGCAGTACCTCACCAGCATGCTCACAGCCAGTTCTCTCCTCCGAAGCTCGGACCACGTCACGGATGCTCTCCAGCGCGGCTGCCAAGACCTCATGGGCATACACGCCTGCAAGTTCGTCACCAGCGCCCGCGGCCACGCGCCCGTTCCATTGTTCCCACCAGCGCACGAGTCGCTGGCCATATCGCTCTGGTTCCGCAGTTGCCGCCGACGAGTAGTGCAGGCCAACCTCCTCGCAGAACTGCGTCACCTGCATCTTGAAATCAGGCAGGAGGAGCGTGACTCCCAGCCGCAGACCGCGTTGCTTGAGGTGGGACGCGAGGCGCTTCGTGACTGGCGCAGGATGGTGCGCGACGCCCGTGGCCTCAAGAGGAATGAGGCAATACCTGTGCGAAACGCCGACATCCAGATCCCGTCGTTGGGAGTCGTCTGCCTGCGGTTCCTGCATCCTGCGGCGGGTTGTAGCCAGTGCTTCAATCAATGGCGGGTCAGTCAGGCTGGCCCCCACGATAATTACGGCATCGGCCTCGTTGAATAGCCCAGACAGCACCTCGAAGTTGGCACTGCGGGTCTCGGCGTAGTCGACCTCACTGATGACTATCCGACTCGCCCCGCTCTCGGGCGCCGGCGGTACCCGGCCGTGCAGATAGCGCATGCGGATTACGGGAAGTCCGACGGCAGGCTGGGTCTCGCTTTGACAAGCCCCCGTGCCGTCCATCACGTGCAGATCAGCTTGCACATCGGGGTCGCCTTCGCGTCGGGCAAGGTCGATCTCCCGCCTGATCTGTTGCTCGATATGTGTGTCGTAGTTGGTGGTCACGACACTCACTTCTTTGCCCAGCAGGGCGGCTCCGAATGACATCTTGGCAACGGCTGTGGCCAAGCGACCTTGCCGCCAGGAGGGTCCTCGGTAGAGCAGTTGCTGGAGCCTGGGAATCGGATAGTCCTCCAGCGACTGCTCGCTGGCCAAGGTCTCTCGACGGTACTGGGCCAAAATCGAGGCCACATGGGTTGGCGGATGCTCTGCGAGTAGGGCCTTGACGTCCGC
>JAUPKO010000700.1 GCA_030837395.1 Actinomycetota bacterium
ATCGCCCCTGTCCGGCACCGAGGGCGACAAGGTGACCGCGCGCATCGTGAAGAGCCGGCTCGACGCCGAGCTCGTCGGCAACGTCTCGCTGCGGGTGCTCCCCACGGAGCGCCCCGACGCGTGGGAGGTGCAGGGTCGCGGTGAGCTCCAGCTCGCGGTGCTCGTCGAGACCATGCGCCGGGAGGGCTTCGAGCTCACCGTCGGCAAGCCGCAGGTCGTCACCAAGATGGTCGACGGCAAGAAGCACGAGCCGATGGAGCACCTCACCATCGACATCCCCGAGGACTACCTCGGCGTGGTCACGCAGCTCATGGCGCTGCGCAAGGGCCGCATGGAGCAGATGGTCAACCACGGCACCGGCTGGGTGCGCATGGACTACCTCGTGCCGGCGCGCGGGCTGATCGGCTTCCGGACCGAGTTCCTCACCGAGACCCGCGGTACCGGCCTGGCGCATCACGTGTTCGAGGCCTACGAGCCGTGGGCGGGTGAGATCCGTACCCGGCCCACCGGCTCGTTGGTGGCGGACCGCACCGGCGTTGTCACCGGCAACGCCTGTTTCGCGCTGCAGGAGCGTGGCCAGCTGTTCGTCAGCCCGGGTACCCCGGTGTACGAGGGGATGATCGTCGGCGAGAACTCCCGCTCGGACGACATGAACATCAACATCACCAAGGAGAAGAAGCTCAACAACATCCGCTCGTCCACCGCGGACGAGTTGGAGCGACTGATCCCGCCCAAGCTCCTCTCGCTGGAGCAGTCGCTGGAGTTCTGCCGGGACGACGAATGTGTGGAAGTCACCCCGTCGTCTGTTCGGCTACGAAAGGTGGTGCTCGACACCCAGGCTCGGGAGAAGTCCGCGGCGGCGGCCAAGAAGCGCGATCGGTAGCGCCGCCGCCGTGATCGTGCTGGCGGCCACCCCGCTGGGCAACCGCGCTGACGCCTCGGACCGGCTGCGGGCGTTGCTGGCCGAAGCAGATGTGGTGGCCGCCGAGGACACCCGTCGACTGCGTCGCCTCGCGGCGGATCTCGGGGTCACGGTGGGCGGCCGGGTGGTGTCGTTCTACGACGCGGTCGAGGCGGGACGGGTGGCGGGGCTGCTGGACGCTGCGGCGGCCGGACAACTGGTGCTCGTGGTCAGTGATGCTGGCACGCCGGTGGTCAGCGATCCGGGGTACCGGTTGGTGGCGGCCGCGGTCGATCGCGGGGTGCGGGTGAGCGTGGCCCCGGGGCCCTCGGCGGTGACGGCCGCGCTGGCGGTGTCCGGGCTGGCGAGCGACCGGTTCTGCTTCGAGGGGGTCCCGCCGCGCAAATCCGGCGACCGGGCCCGGCGCTTCGCCCACTTGGCGGCGGAGCCCCGCACGATGGTCTTCTTCGAGTCGCCGCGTCGGGTGGGGTCGACTCTGGCCGAATTGGCCGAGGCCTTCGGGGACGACCGTCCGGCGGTGCTGTGCCGGGAGTTGACCAAGACTTATGAAGAGGTGCTGCGGGGGAGTTTGGCCGAGTTGGTGGTCGCCGTGGCGGGCGGCGTGCTGGGCGAGGTGACGTTGGTGGTGGCGGGGGCGCGGGCGGTGGACGCGGGTGTGCTCGCCGCGCCGGAGCTCGCCGCGCGGGTGACGGCGGCCGAGGGCGCTGGGCTGTCACGCAAGGAGGCCATGGCTGAGGTGGCCCGATCGGCCGGGGTGCCGCGTCGGGTGGTGTCCGACGCCGTGCTGGCGACTAAGGGGTGAGGTCTACCCGCTGAGCGCTCTCGTGATCTTGACCACTCGCGCGGATTCGTGTGTAGGGCGGGCGAAAGGACCAAGATCACGAGGGCCCTGGGGCGGTTGGCGGTCCGTGATCGCCGCTCGCCGGGGCGATCAGCGCCCGGCTGCGTAGGATCATGGCCATGTCGTCCGCCCGGAAGGCCTTCTACGTCACCACGCCCATCTTCTACGTCAACGATGCCCCACACATCGGGCACGCCTACACGATGGTGGCCGGTGATGTGTTCACCCGTTGGCATCGCCAGCGCGGCGAGAAGGTGTGGTACCTCACCGGCACCGATGAGCACGGCACCAAGGTGCAGCGCACCGCCGCTGCCAACGGGGTGACGCCACGGGAGTGGACCGACCGCCTGGTCAACGAGGCCTGGCTGCCGGCGTTGGCCACCTTGAACGTCGCCAACGACGACTTCATCCGCACGACTTCGGGGCGGCACCGGCACGGCGTCGCGGTGTTCTGGCAGCGGCTCAAGGACAACGGGTACGTCTACGAGGACGTTTACGAGGGCCCCTACTGCGTCGGCTGCGAGGAGTTCAAACTCCCCGGCGACCTGATCGACGGCGAAGGGGAGGAGAAACTCTGTCCCATCCATGGTGCGCCGGTGGAGATGCTCTCCGAACGCAACTGGTGGTTCCGGCTATCAGCGTTTCAGGAGCCCCTGCTGGAGCATTACCGTAGGCACCCACACGCGGTCGAACCGCGCAGCGCTTACAACGAGGTGACCACGTTCATCGCCGGGGGTCTCTCCGACATCTCGATGTCGCGATCGGCGGTGAGCTGGGGGATTCCGCTGCCGTGGGACGACGAGCAGGTCGTCTACGTCTGGTTCGATGCGCTGCTCAACTACATCACGGCGCTTGGCTTCGGCGCCCCCGACGGCACCCCGGAGGCGCAGCGGTTCGATCGCACCTGGCCGGCGGACGTGCAACTCGTGGGCAAGGACATCCTGCGCTTCCATGCCGTCTACTGGCCC
>JAUPKO010000701.1 GCA_030837395.1 Actinomycetota bacterium
ACGCGAGTATCCCCATAATTTCGGCCGCCATCCCCGCCAGCCACCCGCCGAAGCCTGTCCACGAACCGAGCAGGGCCACCACACCAATGACCAGAGCAACGGTCCCAAGCCCGTTGCGGGGTGTGGCACTAGCTGATGCCTTTTTCGGCGGGGTGCGCTGGTGAACTAGCCAAGCACCCAATGGGACAAATGCAAGGGCAAGAATCACCCATTCGCCAACTTGGCGCATGAACTCGTGAGCGAGCGCATGGCCAATCCAGTCCTCCACGAACCCTTCCCAGCACACCAAGCACGGACAACCCACGCGGCATCATGACAGCAGACGGTAGACACTGAATGGTGAAATGCCGAGCGAGCGGGTTATTTCCAGCACGCAGCGTACCTGCCGGGTAACAGGCATGAGGCTTTCGTGCGCGGCGAGGTGCCGGAGGTGCGGAACACCATCCCGCCGCCTAGCGGTAGACCGCCGTAGGTAGCCCAGTTTTGAGTCTGGGTCCGGGCTGAGGGCGACGAGCAGCTCTTTCGTCATTGCGACCGGACCGTGGCTGGCGAGGCAGTAGCGCGTCCGCCTGCCCGGGCGACGGCGCGGTAGATGGTTGAACGGGTGACCGGGAAGAGTTCTTCAAGTTCGCCGATCGTGTGCTCGCCGGCGCGGTAGAGCTTGACGAGGTGCGCCTCTTGTCGGGGGCTGAGCTTGGGACGCTTGCCCCGTAACCTCCCCTTGGCGCGGGCCACAGCCATACCCTCCCGCGTGCGGGCGCGGGCAAGGTCGGCCTCGAACTCCGCGATCATCGACAGTGTCGTGAACAGCAGGCGCCCGATCGGGTCGGTCGGATCATGCACCGAGCCGCCGATGTTCAACTTCACCCCCACGGCGGTGAGTTCATCGACGATGTCGCGGGCGTCGGGTACCGAGCGCGCCAGCCGGTCGAGCTTGGTCACCACCAGGGTGTCGCCGCCGCGGCAGGCCGCAAGGGCTTGACACAGACCCGGCCGGTCGCGGTTGGTCCCGGTCAGGCCGTGGTCGACGTAGATGCGTTTCGGGTCGACACCCAGTGCGGTGAGCGCGTCGCGCTGCGCAGTGAGATCTTGATCGGCTGTCGAGACCCGCCCATAGCCGACGCTGATCTGGACCACCCCACCAGTATGCCGGTTAGCCTCCCTCTATCGGGATAGATCACCGAACCAGTCTTACGGGATGGTCAAGGCACCACTGACCCCGTGGTCGTCGTAACGCGCCGAGGAGGTCAAGGGTGGTGTCGGTGGAGGATCGTCATATGAGATGGCCCGCGCTGCTATGGCAGAGCGCCGGGCGCGGCGGCGAGTGTTCTGAGAGGGCGGTAACCGTCGGTGTCGAGTTTGGCGAGTTCGTCGTCGATGTCGACGGTGTACGTGCCGTAGAAATGCACGTTCGCGTGGTGGGTGGGCCAGATGTGGGCGAGAAGTTCGTTGTCGATCTGGCGTCCCAGCCCGCGCAGAGTGTCCACGGCGCGGCCGTGGTATTCCGTGGCCCAGCACACGATCGCATTGGTGACGACGGTCAGGCACCACATCTGTTCGGTCTGCTGCTCGTGGTGGCGTCGCTGTAACGCGCCCTCGTTGGCGTAGGCGAGGTTGCGTTTCAGAGTGTGCACGTTCTCGCCTTTGTTCAGCTGGCGGCCGATGCGCCGTTGATAGGTTTCGTCGGCGAGATAGCGGGCGGCGTAGACGGTTCTGCGAAGCGCCCCGTATTCCTTGATCGCGGCGGTGAGCGTGTTCTGCTGGCGTTTCGACGAACACAGTTTGCCGACCACTAGCGCGGCGGTGGCGTGCCCTCCATGCACCGACGCGGCGACGCGGAGCAGGTCGTCCCAACGCTCGGTGATCAGCTCGGTGTTCAGGCGTCGGGTCAGCAGCGGTCCGGCGAGCGGGTGGCGGGCGGTGAACTGTTGGGCGGTCCCGGTCCGGTAGAGGGTGATTTTGCCGAGGTCGCGGATGCGGGGCGAGAGCTGTTTGCCGACCAAATCGAACAGCGCGAAGTTCGCCAGGGTGGCGCCATGGGTGTCGGTAGCGTGCTCGACGATCGGCAGATCGGTGTCGTTGCCGAGCACCCCGGCCCCAGCTGCTCGATATTCGACTGTTCGATCCCAAGGACAAGCGCATCGCCTACGAGCAGCAGACGACGAAGGCCAAAGCCGCCGGCGAATCGAACTGCCCTCTGTGCGCGCTCGGTGGGGACAACAACAAGACACGGATCTACAAGCAGGACGAGATGGACGCCGATCACGTGACCGCCTGGTCCAAGGGGGGCTCGACGAGCCTGTCCAACCTGACCATGCTCTGCGTTCCCCACAACCGCTCCAAGGGCAACAGGTAGCGCCTGGCATACGAGAGCTACAGGCTGAGGTCGTAGCCGTCGTCGCGGCTGCGGTGCTGGTCGCGGGCGCGTTCTTGGCGGCGGTAGCGCTCGCGGTATTCGGCGATGGCTTGCTCGGCGTCGTGGTGGGCGGTGATGAGGCTGGTGTGGGCCTGCACAAGTCGCCCGACGACAGCGGTGGCGTCCTGGTGCCGGGTGTCGGCCCGGCCGACCTGGTGGGCGGCCCAGGGCGCGTCGGCGGCGAGGGTGTCGGTGAGGTGGCGTTGCGGGCCGGGGTGGTTTCGGTCGGTGATCAACACCAGTTTGAGGTCGTGGCGGGCAGTGATGTTCAGCCACCAGATCAGGGTGTTGGTGGGCAGGTGGTCGGCGCCGTCGAGGACGATGCGGCTGCCCGGTGGGGGTTTCCAGGTCTGGCGACTCAGGTTGTCGGCGGCGGTTTTCCCATCGAGTAGATAGCGCTGGTAGGGCGGGGGGGCGGTCTGTTCGGCGGCGGGCCGCCCGATCGGGATGACCGCCATCTGGGCGCCGGGGCCGCCGGTGTGGGCCAGCGCGGTGATCACGGCGGCTTTGTCTTGGCCCCCGTCGTTGGTGTGCAGGTCCACGGTGTGCACCGTGGTGGGGCTCACAGCGATGCGCTCGATGACCCGGCGGGTGGAGGGGTCCAGCCCGGCCAGGACGGACTGGGCTGGCCGGCGGCCGATCACCGCGGGGCGGCGATTCCCGGCGGCGGTGCTCAGGGTGTGGCGCCGCCAGCGGGGCAGCTCTTCCTGGCCGGTCTGCGAGGTGTCGACCCCGCCGGCGGCCGGGGGTTGGGCGGCGGTCCAGGCCGCGGCGCGGGCGACGATGGTCTCGCGGGTGTCGACCGGCCCGTGGTGCTGGGCCCAGGGCAGCCCGGCCAGGGTGTCGGTGAGTTCCCGGCTGGGCCCGCCGGTGGCGGTGGGGTCGCTGACCAGCAGCAGTTTGGTGTTGGTGGTCCCGGCGTGCAGACAGAGGGTGGTGAGCTGCTCGGCGGGCAGCTGCTCGGCGGCATCGACGATGAGCAGCCCTCCCAGAGACAGCCGGCGCTGCGGGTCGGCCATCGCGGTCAGCACCTGGCCCGCATCGACCACGCTGACCTCTGCCGGGAGATCAGCGATGCTGCTCGAAGCGTCGGAGTGTGTCAGCCACACCGGGCGGCCGGCCCGCCGGACTGCGCCCGCGAGGGCGTCGATGATCGCGGCGCGCTGCCCGGGATCGGCGCAGACCAGCGGCTGTACTGACCGGATGCTGGTGGCGATGGCGGCCACCACCTGGCGGGCGGACTCATCCAGACCGGGGGTCGTCCCGGCCGGGACCGGGTAGATCGCGGCGCCGCTGCGCCCGGCCT
>JAUPKO010000702.1 GCA_030837395.1 Actinomycetota bacterium
AGCCGGGGTGAGCTTCTCGGCCAAGCCGGCCCGCGGACCCGTGAGGTGGAGCTTGTTCAGCGAGTAGTCGCCGGTCTCTGCGTAGTACACCGCCTGCCCATCCGGAGCCAGGGCCACCCCGTTGCCGAATTGCAGTCCGGTGACCACCGTCGTGCAGGTTCCATCGGGGTCCCGCCGGATCAGCCGGCCGGTGCCGGAGTGCTCGATGATGTCGCCCTTCCAGTGGTCCAGGTCGAACCGCGCCGACGAGTCGGTGAACCAGATGGTGCCGTCCGGGGCCACGGCCGCGTTGTTGCACAGGCGCACCGGTCGGGCATCGACCTCGCTGACGAGCACCTCCACCCGGCCGTCGGTCACGGTTGCCGGCGGACCGTCGTCGGTGCCGGCCAGGTCCACGGCGAGTAGGCCCCGATAGGCATCGCAGACCAGCAACCGACCATCGGGCAGCCACTCGAGCCCCAGCGGCCGGCCACCGGTCTCGGCCAAGTGACGGCAACGGCCGGTCGCTGGATCGAGCCGCAACACCCGGCCGTCGGCCACACCGGTCAGGACGCGGGCGCCGTCGTCGAGCAGCACATCCTCGGGCCCGACGCCGGGAACCGGGTAGGTGCGCAGATCCTCGATCGGGCCGGATGGGTCGTTGATGCGGCCGGGGGGAGTCCAGCGCACGGGCCTCAGGGCAGGTTTGGTCATGGCTGCAAGGGTTGCCCACCGGCGGGCCGCGCGTCCAGCGGAACGGTGCTCGGCGGGGTCAGACCTCCACGACGAAGTCCGCAACGTCGCGCGGCGGCCGTTCCCGCGGGGGGTCCGCTGCGAAGCCCACTGCCACTGCACCCAGGGGCTGCCAGGTGGCGGGCACGTCGAGCACCTCGGCGACCACTTCCGGGCAGAAGACCGTGGACGAGATCCACGCCGATCCAAGACCCTCGGCGGCCAGTGCCACCAGCAGGTTCTGCACCGCGGCACCCCCAGCCACCAGGAACAGGTCTCGCTCGAACCCTCGCCGGCGCGCGTCGGGGTAGTCGTGTGCGGCCGACCCGAGGTCTGTGAAGGGCAGCACGACGGTCGGGGCGCGGCGTAGGACGTCGCCCCGGGCGACGCGTCGGGTCACCGCGTCGGGGTCGAAGCCGTCGATCGAGGTGAGGTCGGCGATCCACCGCTGCCGCATCGCATCGAGCAGGCGA
This sequence comes from Actinomycetota bacterium, assembly GCA_030837395.1. Classification (GTDB taxonomy): domain Bacteria; phylum Actinomycetota; class Actinomycetes; order S36-B12; family UBA10799; genus JACJWR01. The sequence goes on from JAUPKO010000702.1 coordinate 1,185, forward strand.
GTACGGGTGGCGTCGGTGGGAATCACGAATCGCCACGGTGTGGTGTGGTGGGGGCTCGGCGCTGTCACCGCGGCGGCCAGGGCACGATCCACCAGCGCCCGCGGCACCGGCCGGTGGGTGAAGGATCGCACGGTGCGGCGGTCGGTCACGGCCGCGCGCGCACCCTGCGCGAGGGCCTCGGCGGTGCCCATGGTGAACAAGTCGCGGGCGGGGTCGCGGATCAGGGCGGCGGCGCCCGGGGCGTCGTCGGCTAGCAACTCGGCGAGGCCGCGCACCACGGCCACCGGTAGTCCGGCAGCTTTGGGGCGCACCAGTTCGGCCGCCGCGGCAACTTCGTCGGCAACGGCCACCACGGTGGCCTCCAGCGGACGGTCATGGCCATCGCGTCGGCCACGAAGATCGAGCAGAGCGGTGACCCCCGCGGCTCCGATCGCCAGGTCGACCACACCCTCGCGCCAGGCGCGGCCGGCGGTATCGGTGATCAGCACCCCCAGCGAGTGGAGTCCCAATTGGGCGCCGAGCTCCGCACGCAGGGCCGCCGCGGATCGGTCCGGGTCGCGCGGCAGTAGCACTACTGTGCCTGCCGCGGTGTTGGACGCATCCACACCCGCCGCGGCCAGCACCAAACCGTGACGGGTGCGGACGATCCGGGTGATGCCGCCGGGATGCTCGCGGCGGGCGAGTTCGGCGACGGTCTCGGCGTCGATCGACGCCTCGCGATCCGGCGCCGCCACGACCTGCCCCTCGGCCTTGGCGACGATTTTGCTCGTGATCACCACGATGTCGCCGTCTCGCAGGCCCTCGCTGCCGTCCGGCCATGCCAGCGTCCGCAGCGCCGGTGCCAGAATGGCCGCGAGGTCATCGCCGGCGGCGAACTCCGGCAGGCCTGGCACCGCCAGCACCGTAAGGACCGGCGGTGCGGTCACCGGCTCACCCGATCGGCCAGGTGCAGCGTGGTCCGCGCGAGGTCGGCCGCGGCCACCTGGTCGGTCATGACGGTGTTGGCAGCGAGCCCGGTGATCCCCAGCGCCGTGACCTGCGCCAACGCGTCGGCATCCACCGTGTCGATCAGCCAGGCGTCCAGCAGACCGGCCGGGCGGGCGCCGTAGTGCGCGGCCACCCCCGCTGCCGTGCTGGACACACCGATGGCGGTCAGGCAGGCGTCAGCCATGCCGCGCACGGGTCGGCCCCCGATGATGCCCGAGACGCCGACCACCGGTGCCGCCGTCGTGCGCAGGGCCGCGCGGATTCCCTCGACCGAGAGGATCGCGCCGATCGACACCACCGGATTCGACGGCGGCAGCAGCACCGCATCTGCCCCCCCAATGGCATCGATCACCCCGGGCGCGGGGGTGGCATCGTCGGCACCCACCATCACGAAACCCTCGGCTGGGATTTCCGCCCGGTGCCGGACCCACCATTCCTGGAAGTGAATCGCCCGGCGCCCCGCGTCATCCGAGATCACCACGTGCGTCTCCACCCGGTCATCGCTCATCGGCAGCAGGGTCAAACCCAGGTCCCAGCGCGTGCACAGTGCCGCGGTGACCGCCGACAGGGGGTAGTCCGCAGCCAGCATCTGAGTGCGGATCAGGTGGGTGGCGATGTCGCGATCGCCGAGGCCGAACCAGTCGGGTTGCGCGCCGTAGGCGGTGAGTTCCTCGGCCGCGTGGAAGGTCTCCTCGCGACGGCCCCAGCCGCGATCCGGGTCGGCGCCGCCACCCAGGGTGTACATCAAGGTGTCCAGATCCGGGCACACCCGCAGGCCATGCAGCCAGATGTCGTCACCGGTGTTGCCGATCACCGTGATCTCGGCGTCCGGAGCGGCGGCCCGCAGGCCTTGGAGGAAGCGGGCTCCGCCGATGCCGCCGGCAAGGACGGTGAGGCGGGCTCCGGGGCTGGTCGCGGGCTGCATGGGGACGATTGTCCCAACCCTGTCGATGCGTACGCTGGCCCGGTGGCTCCCCAACGCACCACACCTTCGGCCGTACGCCGGGCGCTGGCCCGTGCCCAGCGCGGTGTCGCGCTGAACCGCGACGAGGTGACGGTCCTGCTCGGGTTGCGCGGGGAGGCGCTGGCCGAGGCACAGGCCGCTGCCCGCGAGCTTCGTGACCGCGGGCTGGTGCAGGCGGGTCGGCCGGG
>JAUPKO010000703.1 GCA_030837395.1 Actinomycetota bacterium
CCAGCCACCAGACCGGCTGGACCGCCACCGTCGCATTGCTGTTGCAGTTCACCGGCCACGGAACCTTGGCCGACTAGCGCACCCCAGGCACCACGTAGCCCGCGCGGTACCACGCCGACACCTCTGAGCTGTCCGCCGCACGCAGCCCGTCGGGGTGCTCGGCCATCGCGCGGCTCAACTCCGGCAGATGCACATGCTCGGCCGCGAAGTCATGCCAGAACATCGCGTCCCCCCACTCGTAGCACCACGGCGCCAACCGATAGCGGGTGTCCGGTCCCAGCGGAGTGAAGGTGTAGTCGATCGCCGGCAACTTGCGCGCCCCGAGGATAACCGCGGCGTAGGCGTCGAGTTGGGCATCGGCGTCGAAGTTCGCTCGCAGGTAGGCCGTGAGTTCCGGCGAAACGCCCGCCCGCTCGTGCAGGATCCGCGCCGCCAGCGACGCCGTGCCCTCGATGTCACCGAAGTGCACCTTCGGCAGGAGGTTGTCCGGCACCAATGTGCGGTGGGTCGCGACCCGCGCTGGAATCGCCGAGGTACCGCAGGCGAGGGATTCGTAGGGGGTGTTGCCGAATGCTTCGACGAAGTGGCCCAAGGCCAAGGTGAGATCGCCGAGGCGGTAGTAGTCGGGCATGAGGCTCTGCGGGATCCAGTCGTGGAAGAGCACGTGGCGACCGAGGCCGCGGCGGGCGATCTCGGCCTCCATGGCCCGCTGGAACGAGCGAGTGTCGTCGCCCTTGTCGGTGTCGAACCAGCGCGGCACCAGCACGAGGAGGTCGTCGAAGCCGTGCTGGTGCACGAGGGCGTCGGCGACGGCGAGGGTCTGGGGCAGGCCCTTGGAGGGCTCAGGCCGGTGCGGGTGCAGCACGACCGTGTGAGCGGTGGGGTCGATGGGGACGAGGTCAAGGATCGCCTCGGCCGGGGCACCAGGGCGGAATCGGTCGAAGTCGATGCCGTTGGGGATCATCACGGTGCGCTCGGGCAGTTGCCGCAAAAACCTGCCGGGACCGGTGAGCACCACCTCGCGGGAGAACTCGGCGATCGTGATGAGCGCATCGCCGCGGAACAGGTAACTGCCGAGCATCGTCTCCGGGTAGACGTTGTCGCGCAACGACACGATTGTGGGTACGTCCGCGGCCACCGGCGGGAAGAGAAACTCGCCGTCGTGCATGTAGTAGCGATCGGCGTCCGCCAGGTGGTCGGCCACCACCTGGATGTTCTGGGCCATCACGTAGGCGGGGATCTCATACGGCTGCGGGAACGGCTGTTTGTGGTGCAGCACCGGCAGCACCTGTGCCCGATCATGCCACCGGAAGGGCTCGGCGGTGTCGTCGCGCCGGGTGCACAGCACGGTGACGTCATGGCCCAGCTCCGCCAGCCGGACCACCACGTTGTGCAGGTGTTTGGTCGATCCGCCGATCACCTGGTCGGGGAAGAGCGGGTTGATGGCGGTGGCGACGATCTTCATGGGCCCGACCCCGCCCCGCCTCAGACCTTGCTCGGGTCGAACTGGGCAGCGTTGCGCCCTACCTCGGCCAGGGACTCCCCACCGTCGACGGTCAGCACCTGGCCGGTGATGAACTCGTTGGCCAGCAGTGACAGCATGGCGCCGGCGATGTGCCCGGTCTGACCCTGCCGGCGCAGCGGGATGCCCTGCAACCGCCACGCGATGTACTCCTCACTGCGAGTATGCGCGGGCAGCACCACCCCGGGGGCCACACCGTTGACCCGAACGCCCGGTGCGAACTCCACCGCGGCCATCGCAGTGAACTCCGCCAGGGCCTTCTTACTCAACAGGTAGGCCGCATAGTCGAACTGGTGGTAGCCGATCTTGTTGTCGATGATGTTGACCACGTTGCCCTGACCCACCTGGGCGGCAAAGGCCTGTGTCAGGAAGAACGGCGCCCGCAGGTTCACGTCGAACTGTTGCGCGAATACCTCGGGGGTCGTCTGAGCAATCCGGCCCTGGGCATAAGCCGAGGCGCTGTTGACGAGCACAGCCAGCCGTGGGAAGGCCGCCAGGGCATCGGCGATCATCGGCGCGAGGCCGCTGACGTCGGTCAGGTCGCAGCGGAAGGTGAGGCAGTCCACTCCATGGGACCGGATCCGGGCTGCGGTATCGGCCGCGGCAGTTGCGGAGGTGCCGTAGTGCAGGGCGATGTCATACCCCGCCTCAGCCAGCGCCAGCGCCAGCGCACGACCGAGGCGTACCGCACCGCCGGTGACGAGGGCGGCCGGGCGTGCGGTGTCTGTCATGCGGTCTCCTGAGGGTTGGAAGGACGACGGCGCAGGGTGACGCACGTGGGGCCCACAGTGGTGCCGTGGAAGTCGAGAGCCACCTTGGTCAGCGATGCCATCGGGTCTGTTGCCCCGGCCGGACCGACACCGACGTACGTCAGCAGGGCATCCAGTTGCGGCCGTAGGTAGGTCTCGGTGGGTAGGTCGATCGAGGCGGGCACGACCGCGGCAGCCACCGGCAGGGCAAACAGGATGTCGAGGTCCGCTGGACGATCGCGTTGCTTGCGGCCCGGGTCCGTTCGGTCCCGACCAAGGGCCACCTCGACAGTGTTGAAATACTCCTTGACCTCTGCCGAGGCGCTGGCGGTGCGCAGGCGAACGGCCAGATTGAGGAACACCTGGCCACCGCCTTGGATGCCGACAGGAGCGGTGACCGCGATCGGACTGAGGTCCAACTCCGGCGCCAGCCGCAACAGGTAGTCCAGCATTCGGCGCACATTCGCGTGCGGCTCGATGTTTGACCCCAAGCCGACGAACAGGTCCCGCGGCTCCATGGTCGGTCAGCATATCGGCAGATGCGGCGCGCCACGAACGCTCACGGCGGGACCGGACGCGGCGGGGGTAAGGCGTCGGGTGACGGGGCGTCAGGAGTCGCTGAGGACCTCGAGGTCAAAGCCTGCGAACAACCCACTGCCGGTGATGCCCACCGTGTGATCGAGCAGCACGGCCAGGTCCGTGGGCGTATGGGCGTCCAGCACGGCCTCGGTCACGTGAAGGTCCATGATGATGCCACCCTGCTCGGTGATCACCCCGCCGTCCTTGCCGCCGGCCGGGCGGATCGTGGGCACCGAGCCCAGCACGTCCGCGAGGGTGTCTCGGACGAGGTTGACAGCCTCTGGGATCACCTCCAGCGGCACCGCGAAACGCTCCCCCAGCCGGGTGACGAACTTCGAGTCGTCGACCAGGATGAACCGTTGCCGGGCTGCGGCGAACACCAACTTCTCGCGCACGAAAGCACCACCTCGGCCCTTGATCAGGTTCCGCTCGGGATCCACTTCGTCGGCACCGTCGAAGCACCAGTCCGGCCGACCGGCAAGCAGGCTGACAGTCGGCAGCCCCAGCGCGGTGCAGTAGCCGGCGATCTCATGAGAGGTGGGCACGCAGGTGACCGCCAGCCCCACGCCCTGCACCCTGTCCGCGAGTGCGAGCAGCGCCAGGAAGCTCGTGGACCCGGACCCGATACCGATGACCTCACCGTCGGCGGCGCGGCTCGCGACCCGCTCGGCGACCTGCCGCTTGGCGGCTTCGTTGCTGATCGTTCCCGGCCATTGCGGGGCTCGGACGTGGCTCCATTCCATGGCTGCACTCCCGTTCGGTTCTTCGATGCGGGCACCATCGCCCTGCAGGGGGCACGTTAGCCGAAACCGCGCCCGTCACGGGGGCGGCAGCAGCTACCGCCTAACCCTGCGTCCTCGCGCCCGCACGTAGTCGCTGACCACGTACTCGCCGAGCCGTGCCCCGTCGGCGGCCAGCACCCGGCCACCGTTGCGCCTGGCCATGGCATCCAGGAACCGGGTCAGCCTGGGCTCGTCGCCAAGCTGGAACCAGGAGATGGTCACCCCCCGCCGGGTCAGCCGGTCCACTTCGGCCACCGTCAGGGCGATGGTTTCCGTGGCCGGCGGCCAGTCGAACCACCAGTCCCCGTCGGGCAGCAGATGTGCCGTGGGCTCACCGTCGGTCACCACCATCGCGATCCGCTCGGCGTCTCGGTGACGGTCGAAGAAGGCCGAGGCCAGCATGAGGCCGTGCTGCAGGTTGGTCCCCTGCACCTCGCCTGCGTCCAACGTCGGCAATTCGGTGGGGGCCACCACGCGGGCCACGTTGGCGAACGAGATGAGCTGGATCGCATCCAGGGGGTAGGCCATCGATGCCAGCGTGTGGAGGGCCAAGGCGGTGATCTTGGCTGGCACCCAGGTGTCGTTGACGACCATCGAGAAGGACCGATCGACCAGCAGGGCCACGGCCGCCCGGGATCGCGCTTCGGTCTCGTGCACCTCGAAGTCCTCAACCTGCAGGTCGAGCCGGGTGCCGGGGGTCAGCCGACCGCCGGTGGCGAGTTGCCGGCGCGTGGCGTTGCCCAGTGTCCGCACGACGTCCAGCGGTTGTTCGTCGCCGAACTGCCAGGAGCGCGTGTGTCCGGTGAGCTCCCCGGCGGCACCGGCGGAGCGGGTGTCGTGGCCGCCGCGGCCACCCGCCTCGACCTGGTCGAAGACCCGCCTCAGCGCCGCCATGCCGATTCTTCGCAGGGCCTTGGGCGTGAGGTCGAGCCGGTCGGTGAGGTAGCCCTGGTCACGAAGTGCACGCTCGGCGGCGCGCAGCGCCGCGACGTCGTCGGCGGCGCCTCTGCCCAGCGCCCGCTCCACGGCGTCGACGTCAAGGTCGTCGAGCGCCGGGGAGCCCCACCGATCACCCAGCTGTGAATCGATCGCTTCGAGGTCGGCCAGGTCGGCCAGCGCCGCGGTTGCATCAGGCAGGCCCAGGCCCTGCGATCCGCTCATCTGCTGCGCCCCCGACCACTGCAGGTCCGGCCGGGCTTCGCGCAGGGAGTCGGCCAGCTGCGCCACCTGGGCGGCGAGGTCGAGGTCGTCCAGGGCCGCTCGGGTCAGTTCGGCGAGCTCGGCTCGCTGCTCGGGGGTCAGCGAATCCATCAGCCGTTGGGCGGCGGCGGCGCGCCGCGCGAGGTCGTCAAGGAAGTCG
>JAUPKO010000704.1 GCA_030837395.1 Actinomycetota bacterium
GACCGCGCGGACGACGACTTGCGCGCCCTGCTCGCCACTGCCGACCCAACTGCCGGCTCACCGGCGACGGTGCCGACCGGACTGTTCGACCGCGTCGCGGCCGAGATCGCCGACGGCCACGGTGGCGCCGCGGGATCGCCCGCCGGCGGGGCAGGTTCATGGCCTGGACGGCATTGGCAGTCCCTGCTGTGGGCCGCTGCCAGTGTGGCCACCATCGCCCTGGCGGCAGCCATGCTGGTTCCTGGGCTGGTGGCCTCCGGCGGCGCGGACCAAGCGACTGTCACCCGCGGCAACGCCGAGATGGCGGTACCGGGATCCGCCGGCGACTCTGCCGCGGTGGCACCCGTTGACCCAGGTGCTCCCATGGCAGATTCGACCGGCGCGCCCACCGCGGGCGATGCCACCACGTCGGCGCCAGCGTTGGCCCGCACCGCGACGATGCTGGTGGGCAGCGACGACATCGACGCAGCTCGCGATGGCTTCGTCGCGGAAGTGACGGCCATGGGCGGCCGAGTGATGTCCGAGTCCGTGGTCACCGCAGGCGGTGACGCGACCGATGTCATGCCCGCCGACTCGACGGTGTCCAGCGACGCGATGTACCCGGGCTCCTATCCCTACCCGTGGTACCCGACCGGACCCGGAGTGTGGCTGAACGTCGAGGTTCCGGTAGCGCAGTACGACCGGGCGGTTGCGGCAGCGCAGGCCTCCGGTCAGGTGGTCCGGCTCGAACAATCCACCACCGACGTCACCGCGCAGAAGGCCGACACCGACGCCCGCATCGCAGCCCTCGAAGCCTCGCTGGCCCGGCTCACTGCGTTGCTAGCCCAGGCGACGAGTGTGTCGGACGTGGTCGCGGTCGAGGCTGCCATCGCCACCCGACAGGCAGAACTCGACTCGCTTCGCGCGCAACAGACCGAGTTGGCGAACCAGACGCAGATGTCCCGGATCAGCCTCACGCTGATGAGCCCCGAGGATGCCACCGCCTCGATTGCACCCTCCGCACCGACGACCTGGTGGGACTCCTTCCTGGCTGGCCTGTCGCAGTTCTGGGCCTGGCTGGGCCGGGCCTTGCTGATCGTGTCACCGCTGCTGCTGGCCGCAGCCATCGTCGGTTGGGCCCGTCGGCGCCGGAAGCGGGCCGAACCTGAGGGTCCCGCGGCCGCCAACACGTGACCCCAGCCTGCGCCGGGGCACGCCACTTGAACGCGATACTCGTTGCTCGTGACCTTCAGCCAATTCATGATCGAGGTGCCGCCGTGGGCTCGCCTCGCGCTGGCCATCGCGATCACTGCGGGCATCACGTGGACCATGGTGCGACTGCTGCACGGACGGATCATGAACCTCGCACACCTCGAACCCGAGGACGCCGATACCGTCCGGGCCGAGCCCGACGCCGCCGACGCACCGCAGGCGGCACCGCCACGCACGTCCGACCTGGCCGGGCGGGTGTTGGGTATCACCGGCGTCGGCTTCGTGTTCCTGCTCGCGTTCGCCCTGGGCAACTTCTGGAGCAACAACCAGGCACTGCGGCAGGCCGTGCAGGACGAGGCGTCGAATCTGGGCCGGGCCACCGCCGCGGCACGGGTGCTGCCGCCGACGCAAGGTGGTCCGCTGGTGACCGCTCTGGCGGACTATGGCTCCTCGGTGGCTGACGTGGAGTGGCCGCTGTTGCAACAGGCCGACACCCAGGGCGCCTTGGTCGCGCACGAGGCCGCCGCGGACCGGGTGGTCGCAGCGGTCGCGGCAGCCGATACCGCGGGGGCGAGCAACGACTACTCATGGGACTCACTGACATCGGCGCTCAACGACATGTTCGCCGCCGGCACCGAGCGCATCACCCAGGCGCCCACCTCGCAGGCGCCCGCAATGCTGGCCCTGATCGTCATCCTGGGGCTGTCGAACCTTGCCCTGACCGCAGCGTTCCAACCAGCGGCACTGGGGCCCAACCTGTTCCTCATGGCCACGATGGCGACGATCACCGCGATCATGCTGTTCGTCGTGATTGAGGCCGCCAACCCGTTCGTGGGCGGCGGCGCCGTGGAGGTACCAAAGTTCATGACGCAGCTTTGAGCGGCGTCATGCAGGTGCGGCCGCGCCCCGCCCGTCGACCGCTCCAGTCGCGTCATCGGCCGTTGACCGAGAGACTGTCAGCACTCCAGCAGAGGGACTTCTCATGACCCCACGCACCACCAAGGCCCGCAGCGCCGTCGCGGCCGCGATAGGCGCCGGCGCGATCCTCGTGGCAGGCTGCTCCGACGCTGGCCAAAATGCCGCTGAGGCGAGCGCCTCGGCGGCGTCCGCTGAGGCCGAGCGGGCCGCTGCTTCCACAGCGGAACAGGCCAGTGCCGCCGCCGCGGGACCCTACGCAGTCGGTCGGCGAACCATCAACATCACCGATGCCGAGCGCGGTGGACGCACCTTCCCGGCGGACATCTGGTACCCGGTGGACCCGGCCACCACCGGCGGTGCGGCGCCCGTGGAGTACTCCTTCCTGCCCGGACTGGGCTATACGTCCGAGGTGGCCCTGGCCGACGCCCCAGCGGCAGAGGGCAACTTCCCGCTGGTTGTCTACTCCCACGGCGGCGGCGGATTCCGCTGGGTGGCGACCTTCTTCACCGAGTTTCTGGCCTCCAAGGGCTACGTCGTCGTCTCGCCGGACCATCCGGGTAGCACCGCGCTCGACCTGCTGTCCGGTGCCGCGGTGACCGACGAGGCCAACGCTAACAACAGACCACCCGACATCACTGCGACCCTCGACACCGTGCTGGCCGCCGACACCGACCCCGCGGACCCGCTGACCGGGATCATCGACGAGACCCGCGTCGCCCTCACCGGGCACTCGTGGGGTGGCTTCACCTCGCTGGCCACCGTGGCCGGGCACAGCAACAGCGTGGGTACCACCGTGCCCGATGACCGAATCAAGGCTTTGGTCCTCATGGCGCCCTACTCTGAGCCGCTCACTGAGGCGGAGTTGGCCAAGGTCGACGTGCCGGTGCTGGTGGTCAGCAGCACCGGCGACCAGACGACGCCCATTGCGACCAATACCGAACCCGTGGTCGAGTTGGTCCCTGGCCGACCACTGCTGAGGGTGGACATCGACGGCGGCTCGCACAACTCGTTCACCGACGTGTGCACCCTGCGCGACTCCGTGGCCGCGAACCCCAATGTTCCGGCGGCCGTCACCGCCGAACTGGACCGCGGCGCCAAGGAGGCATGCGATCCCGCCGTCCTCGACGTCGAGGTGATCCACGAAATCACCAACACCTACTCGGCGGCGTTCCTGGCCACCGAACTTGAGGGTTCCTCCGAGTACGACGACATGCTCGCTTGTGTGGCCCCGCCGCAGCACGCCATCTGCACCGTCGTGCCGTGAACCTGATCCGCTGCGTGCCGCCGAGTGGCCCGGACGAATCCGGTTGTGCCAGGGTCGACCCATGCCGATCCTCGACACCTACGCACCCGACCCGGACCGCTACGACGGGCGCCTGCCGCAGCGACACTGTGGTGAGCGGGGCCTGACGCTACCGGCCATCTCGCTCGGCTTCTGGCACAACTTCGGCGACGAGACGCCCGTCGCCACGCAACGGGCCATCATGCGGGCCGCCTTCGATGCGGGGGTGACCCACTTCGACCTGGCCAACAACTACGGGCCGCCGTCCGGCGCCGCCGAGATCAACGTCGGGCGGATCCTGCGCGAAGACTTCCGCGGGCTCCGCGACGAACTGATCATCTCGAGCAAGGCCGGGTGGGACATGTGGCCCGGGCCCTATGGCTTCAGCGGCAATCGCAAGTACCTGCTCGCCAGCCTCGACCAGAGCCTTACCCGACTCGGACTGGACTATGTCGACATCTTCTACAGCCACCGTCCGGACCCGGACACGCCGCTGGAGGAGACCATGGGCGCGCTGGCAACGGCGGTGCAGCAGGGTAAGGCGCTCTATGTCGGGATTTCGTCGTACTCCCCCACGCGCACCCGTCGAGCCGCGCAGATTCTGCAGGAGATGGGCACACCGCTGCTGATTCATCAGCCCTCGTACTCCATGCTCAATCGCTGGATCGAGCCCGAACTGCTCGACACCCTGGCCGAGGTGGGCGCCGGCTGCATCGGTTTCAGCCCGTTGGCCCAGGGGATGCTCACCGACCGCTACCTCGACGGGATACCCGCGGACTCCCGGGCCGCGCGCGGAGCCTCGCTCGACGTGGAGTGGCTGTCCGAGGAGAACCTCACCGCGATTCGCGCGCTTGATCAGATCGCCGGGCGCCGCGGTCAGACCCTGGCGCAGATGGCGGTGGCCTGGACGTTGCGGGATCCCCGGGTGACCTCGACGTTGATCGGCGCCAGCAGCGTCGCGCAGTTGACCGACACGCTCGGCGCAGTGCAGAACACCGACTTCTCGCCGGCGGAGCTGGCCGAGATCGACCACCATGCTCGCGATGTCGGCATCAATCTGTGGCAGGGGCCGGCAAGTATCGATTGATCACCGGCGCGGCAACCAGAAGAAGGCCAGCGCGGCCACGGCCAGCACCGGAATGGCCAGCACGAGCATGGCCAGCCGGACGCCATCGGTGTAGTCGGCGCCGATGCTCAGCCCCTGCGCCATCGCCACCAGCGTGTCGTAGCTCGCCACGCCCGGACTGCTCGTCACGGCCGTGGTGACCGCACCAACCGCCGCCTGCGCCTGCTCGCTGGGCAAGCCCTCCGTCGCGGCGTCGGCGAGCCAACGCTGTTCGAACAGCACGTCGAGCAGCAGGATGACGATTGTCGGTCCGAGCGCATAGCCGGTCATGGCGAAGGCCGGCTGCACTGCCGCGACGGCACCGGTCTTGCCCTCCGGAGCACGGCCCAGGATCGCATCAGCTGCCGCGGTACCGGTCACGAATCCGCCCAGGTTGCTCAACCAGGTCGCGCAGGCGAGCACCGCGACCCCCATCATCGGCGAAGCGGTGGCAGCCATCACCACGGCGCTCAAGGTGATGGTGAGCAGCCCGACCACCAGCACCGGGCGCGCGGTGCGGCGGGCCACGGTTCGGCCGGCCAGCACACTGGCCGCCGCCACCAGGACTGTGCCAGGCAGATACAGCAGGCCCATCGACTGGGACGACAGGTGCAGCACGTACCCACCCAGTTGCCCCAGCACGGCGCCCAACCCCGCGGCGAACACGTTGGCCGCAACTATCGCCAGCACCGCCACGAGGAAGGCTCGGTGACCGAACAGACGCAGGTCCAGAGCGGGGTGCTCCGCGCGTCGCTCGTGCCCGATGAGCGCTGCTATCGCCAACGCGCTGACCGCCAGCGGAAGCCAACAGCCCACGTGCGTAAGGCCATCCGGTGCCGCAGCGATCCCGGTCACGAGGCCGAGTAACGCCAAGCCGAACAGACCCACACCGGCCGCGTCGAACGGCACGGACGGTCCCCTCGCCGGCGCCTCGACGAAACGCCAGGTGAGAAGCAGCGCGATCGCCGCGAAGGGAACCGTGACCAGGAACAGCGCGCGCCAGCCGAACGCCGCCACCACCCACCCCCCGAGCAGCGGAGCCACCCCATACATGACCGTGTAGATGGCCATCACCACCCCGATCGCACGGGCCCTCACCGGACTCGGCACCGACGCCACCACCAGCGCTAGCGATACCCCCAGCAGCGCTGCGAGGGACAACCCGTCCAGCAGTCGCATCACCACTAGGGCCGGGTAACTCGGCGCCGCCGCCGAGCCGAGTCCGACCAGAACGTTGGCCGACAGCCCGACAACCAGCACCCGCTTGAGGCCGAACCTGTCACCGAGATTGCCCACAGCCAGCACGGAGGCGGCCACCACCAGCGTCGAGGCCCCGGCGAGCAGCCCGAGGCCGCCGGTCGGCACGCCCAAGCCCTGACCGACTGCGGCCAGATTGAGGTTGAGCAGCAAGGGATCGATACCAGCGATCGGATACGCCAGAGCCGGACCGAGGATTGTCAGCAGCACCCGCCGGTCGATTCGGCGCCCGGACGCCTCACCGATCGCCGCAGACATGGCCAGTCAGCAACCGCTCGAAGTGGCGGCCGTCGTTGCGGCCGCAGCCCCGTCGACCGCTGCCACCACGGCGGTCATCACCTCAGGATCCCACGTCACGGCGGACGTCCACGGCAGGCCCGCACCTGCTGCGAGATCAATGGTGTGCAGGTCCGGGCGCACCAAACAGGCCCGCACCCCCAGCGGCGCCCCGCTGATACCCCGCGCCATGGCACTTGCCTCGGAGACGATGCCGTCGTTGGGCCACACCGCCGGATTCCCGCCGGCCAGGGTCAGGTAGTCGCCACCGATGAGGGTCACCGGGATGCCGTTCAGATCGTCACCCTGGGCCACGTTCCAACCGTCCGGGCCCTGGAGGTCGGCGGTGCCGATCACATTGGCCGCACCTGTGGGCCCCTCGACGTCGCTGAGTTTGGTCTTGTAGTCCGGCAGCACCTGCAGGCACGTGGGCTCGTCGCCGCACACCGACAACGGCAGCTCACCCTCGGCGTAGTCGGCCGGATAGGTGCCGGTCCAGGGCGTGCTGAGGGTGGTGAGCGAGGTCACGGCCACCTGCCCGGCGCGTCCGTCGGTGATCGCAGCACGCGAGTAGAGCCCGCCCATCGAGTGTCCGACGAGGTCGACCGAGGTGATGCCGTACTCGTCGCGCAGGTACGTGATGAAGGCCGCCAGACGCTCACCACCGATGGCCAGGTCGGCAGTGGTGTCGAGCGTGACGTCGGCCGGCAACGGCGGTGGGCAGTCCGTGGCCGCCCCCAGCCCCGTGGCCGAGGTCACCGTGCCGGGCCCAGCCTGAGCGGGCGCCGTGAACACCCGCTGGCCCGCCGCGAGGAGGCTCTCACGCAGGGCGGTCACAGAGGGACCGGCAGCAGTACCGGTGGTGCACGCGGCGGTCGAGGTGGTGAACGGCGTCTGCGTGGCCAAACCCGACACGAGCACGACCGCATGGTCCGACGCGGTGTCAGCCGAGCCACACCCATCCAGCACCGCCAACGCGCAGAGGGCGGGAACCAGAAGTCGAACCGAACCTCGAAGGTTGCGCGCCATGACCTCGATGCTAGTGCGCCGGGACGTGCACGGAAGGGCACGTGGGCCCGGTACGGTGGCGCTCTCCAACCGAATGCGAGCGATTGTGGCCGTCACCACTGCGGGTCCCACCTCGGACGATGAGGTGGCGGGCTACGTGGCCGCCCTGGGACTGCCCGGCCTGGCCGATGTGCATGTGCACTTCCTGCCCCCGGCGATGCAGCGCCAGGTCTGGACCTACTTCGACCAGGCGGGCACGCGCTACGGCATGGCATGGCCCATCACCTACCGGCAGTCCGAGGATGAGCGGATCGCGATTCTGCGCGGCCTGGGGCTGCGGGCGATCCCAGCCCTCACCTACGCCCACAAACCCGGCATGGCCGTGTGGCTCAACTCGTGGACCCAAAACTTCGCCGCGAGGGTGCCGGAAGCTCTGCACTGTGCGACGTTCTACCCGGAGCCGGGGGTGGTCGACTACGTCGAGCAGGCCATCGGCGCCGGCGCCAGGCTGTTCAAGGTGCACGTGGAGGTCGGCGGCTTCGCCCCCGATGATCGGGCACTGGAGCCTGTCTGGCGGGTGCTGGCCCAGCGTCGCCTACCAGTGGTGATCCATTGCGGATCAGCACCGCTGGCCGGTACCCACACGGGTCCGGCGGGCATACGGCGGTTGTTGAGCCGGCAACCGGACCTCACGCTGATCATCGCCCACCTGGGGATGCCTGAGTACGACGATTTCGCAGACCTGGCCGAGCACTATGAGGGCGTACACCTTGACACCACCATGGCCGGCACCGACTTCAGCAACCGGTTCGCGCCCTTTCCGCCGGGCTATCGCGCACGTCTGGCGCGGCTGGCCGAGAAGGTCGTGCTGGGGTCGGACTTCCCGAGCATCCCCTATCCGTACGCGCACCAATTGCAGGCCTTGGCCCGCCTGGACCTCGGCGACGACTGGATGCGCGCGGTGCTCTGGTCCAACGGTGCTCGTCTGCTGGGGTTGACCGCCTAGGCCGGGTGGGGACTTTCTGCACCGCACCCTGCCGGGTCGGTGGGCCCTCGGACTGCTCGGCGCCGCCGTGGGCTTCCTGGCGGTGCTGGTGTCCGCCGTTATCACCGTGGTTGCGGTGGCACGCCGTGGGGAAAGGTCAGTGCTTCTCTTGCTGGTCTGCTTTCTGCTCACCCTGTTCGTCCTGACGTTCCTGGTGGGCGAGCTCGTCGAGGGCACCGGCTAGGTGGTTAGCGCAGGCATCGACCTCACGGGCCCAGCCGGGCAATCCACGTGGCCCGCAGGGTGCCCGACCCAGCAGGCTCGGTGGTGTACTCCTGCGTCACCCTGATGTGCCCGAATCCGGCATCCGCCAGCGCGCCCCGCACCTGCTCGTCGCTGTGGAAGTACTGCCTGTGCTGCTCGGTGAAGGAGTCGCCGGTTGCGATCGTGACCATGTCGACCGTGGTCACGACCGAACGGGCATGTGGATCGACGTCGCTGGTGATCGCAAAGCGGTAGCCCTGCTCCTCGCCGGCGATCAGGGGGTTGGCCAGGGTGAACGCCATCAGGGCGTCGGTGTGCAGATCGAAGATCAACCATCCACCGGGCCGCACTCGTGCGGCAATCGCGTCGATGCTGCGGCGGAAATCTGCCGGTGGCAGGTAGTTCAGGCCGTCGAAGGTGGAGATCGCCGCGTCGAACACCTCGTCGGTCCCCACGTCCGGCAACACTGCCTCGATAAGCGTCGCGTCCGGGCCCAGTAGGTGCCGTGCACGAGCCAGCATCGCCGCCGCGGCATCCATCCCGACCACGTCGTAGCCACGAGCGAGCAACTCGGCCATCATCAGGC
>JAUPKO010000705.1 GCA_030837395.1 Actinomycetota bacterium
CGCCGAGACCCTCCAGGCCGCGGGCGTGCGGGTGCTGTACCCCGAGGCCAAGCGCGGCACAGCGGGCTCACGGGTCAACGTCTGCCACCCGAAGGACTGCGGCGGAGTGCTGATGGAACTCGTCGAACCGGCCGCAGACAGCGCGGGCCACTGACGGACCCGGGGTCGCCGGGAGAGGCGCCCAACCCATGAAGTATTTTTCATCTATTCGACCACGACGCACCACGAGCGTACAACTGCGAGGAGAGAAGTGATGGACCAGATCCGGGACGCCATCCTGGCCGGCGACACCAGCGCGGAGGAATTCGCGAGCATCGAGATTCCCGACACCTACCGCGGAATCACGATCCACAAGGACGAGCAGGAGATCTTTGCCGGCGTACCTTCCCGCGACAAGGACCCGCGCAAGACCCTGCACCTTGACGACGTCCCGCTGCCCGAACTTGCCGCTGGCGAGGCCCTGGTCGCGGTCATGGCCAGCGCCATCAACTTCAACACCGTGTGGTCGTCGATCTTCGAGCCCGTGAGCACCTTCGGTTTCCTGGAGCGGTACGGGCGCACCCACGCCGACGCGAAGCGCCACGACCTGCCCTACCACGTGCTCGGCTCGGACCTCGCCGGCGTCGTGCTGCGCACCGGTCCTGGCGTGAACGCCTGGCACCCCGGCGACGAGGTCGTGGCCCACTGCCTGTCGGTGGAGTTGGAGTCCCCCGCCGGCCACAACGACACCATGATGGACCCGGAACAGCGCATCTGGGGATTTGAGACCAACTTCGGCGGCCTGGCTGAACTCGCGATCGTCAAGAGCAACCAGCTGATGCCCAAGCCGGCACACCTGTCGTGGGAGGAGGCCGCGAGCCCGGGTCTGGTCAACTCGACCGCCTATCGCCAACTCGTCTCCACCAACGGCGGCGCCATGAAGCAGGGCGACACGGTGCTGATCTGGGGCGCTTCCGGCGGCCTGGGCGCGTTCGCCACGCAGTATGCGCTCAACGGTGGGGCGATCCCGGTGTGTGTCGTGTCGAGCCCGGAGAAGGCCGAGATCGTGCGCTCCATGGGGGCCGAACTCGTTATCGACCGCAAAGCCGGCGGCTACAAGTTCTGGGCCGACGAGACCACCCAGGACCCGCGCGAGTGGAAGCGCTTCGGCAAGGACATCCGCGACCTCACCGGTGGCGAGGACATCGACATCGTCTTCGAGCACCCGGGTCGGGAGACCTTCGGGGCCTCGGTGTTCGTCACCCGCAAGGGCGGCAAGATCGTCACGTGCGCCTCGACCTCGGGCTACATGCATGAGTACGACAACCGCTACCTGTGGATGAACCTCAAGCGGATCATCGGCTCCCACTTCGCCAACTACCGCGAGGCCTACGAGGCCAACCGGCTCATCGAGAAGGGCATGATCCACCCGACGCTGTCCAAGGCCTACGCACTCGAGGACACCGGCCAGGCCGCCTACGATGTGCACCGCAATCTGCACCAGGGCAAGGTCGGCGTGCTGGTGCTGGCGCCCGAAGAGGGGCTCGGCGTGCGCGATGAGGCCAAGCGCGCCAAGCACATCAACGAGATCAACCGCTTCCGGGACGTGTGAGGGCGGACCGCCAAGCTGTTGCACTGAGGGCCAGCCCCGGCCACGCCGCTTGGGCTGGCTCTCAGCCGAGCAGTTCCGACAATTCGAACCAGCGCTCCTCCAGCGCGGCAACCTCGGCCTCAACTTCGCGAAGTTGCGCCGTCAGGTCGGCCAACCCCGAGTAATCGCTCTGGTCGTGGGTCGCCATCCGGTCGTGTAGCCGAACCACTTGCTGCTCGAGTTTCTCCACACGCCGCTCGATGCCGCCGATCTCCTTTCGAATGGCGCGCTCCTGAGTGCTAGACAAACCCTCGTCTGCCACGGAAGTTGACGCCGCAGCGCCCCCGCCGTCGGCGCCGGCGCGCCCACCCGTGCTCCCCGAGCCGCCCCCGGCCAGCACCGCCAGATACTCGTCCACCCCACCGGGCAGGTGCCGCAGCGCACCGTCCGCCATGAGGTAGATGTCATCACACACCCGCTCCAGGAAGTACCGGTCGTGCGACACCACCACCAAGGTCCCGGGCCACGAGTCCAACACGTCCTCCAACACCGTCAAGGTGTCGATGTCCAGATCGTTGGTCGGTTCGTCCAGCACCACCAGGTTGGGCCCGCGCAGCAGCAGTCGCAGCAGGAAGAGCCGGCGCAACTCGCCACCGGACAAGTCCCCCAACCGCTTCCACGCGGTGTCGTCGCTGAAGCCGAACTGCTCGAGCAGCTGCGACGGGGTGAGTTCCTCGCCCGTCGTCACCGTCACCTGCTCGCCCACATCACGCAACCACGGCAGCACCCGCGCGTCGGTGTCAACATCGGCCAGGCGCTGCTCCAGCGCCCCGGGGCGCACCGTGCTGCCCCGATCCACCCGGCCGGAGTCCACCAGCGGCGCGCCCGGACCCTGCTGATCCAGCACCAGCCGCATCAGCGTCGTCTTGCCCGCACCATTCGGCCCCAGGATGCCTACCCGGTCCCCCGGCCCAAGGCCCCACGTCAACTCCGTCGCGATCGGTGGCACACCCATGGCCGGTCGCAGGGTGACATCGCTCAGGTCAAGCACCTACTTGCCCAACCGGGCGGCGGCGACGGTCCGTAGCCGCATCGCGTCGCGCACCGGCGGCTCATCCTCGATCAGAGCGTTGGCGGCATCGATGCGGAACTTGGGTTTGGAGGTGCGCGCCGGCGGGCCTCGCCGCAGCCAGGCGAGCTCCTTGCGCAGCACGTTGGCACGGCGAGCGCCAATCACCGCCGCCTGCCGCTCCCGTTCGGTCTTGGCCAGCACATAGGCGGCATAGCCACCGTCGTAGGCGTCCACCACACCGTCATGCACCTCCCACGTGAGCGAGGTGACCTCGTCGAGGAACCAGCGGTCGTGCGTGACCACCACCAGCGCCCGCCGTTTGGGCAACGCCTGCACGTGGTCGGCCAACCAGCGGATGGCCTTGAGATCGAGATGGTTGGTCGGCTCATCCAGGACCAGCACCTCCCAGTCCGCCACCAGTGCTCGTGCCAACGCCACCCGACGGGATTCACCGCCGCTGAGGTTGTCCGTCGCCTGCGCCAGAAGGGGCGCGTCCAGGCTGCCGAACAGCCCGCCCACGACGTCCCGGATGCCCGCGTCAGCAGCCCATTCATGGTGCTGCGAGTCGCCCACGATCGCCTCCTGCACCGAGCCGGACGGGAGTCGATCGTGTTGGGCCACAACCGCCACCCGCACCCCAGCGCTGACCACCACACGGCCGGAGTCGATGTGGCCTACCCCGGTGAGGGTGTCCAGCAGAGTGGACTTGCCGGCCCCGTTGCGTCCCACCACTCCGATCCGATCACCCGCGGCCACCCCGAGGCTCACGTGATCGAGCAGCGTGCGGTCGCCCCGCACAACGGTGACATCGTCGAGTTGCAGCAGCGGTGCTCCGGCGGCTGGTGGCGCCACTACGAACCCTGCACTGTGGCGGTGATCAACTTGGCGTACACGTCGACCCCGACCTCCGAGAGGTGGATGCCGTCCTCGACGAAGTACTCGCCGTGGCCCTCGGCCACCGTGGCGAAGTCCGCG
Organism: Actinomycetota bacterium; assembly: GCA_030837395.1. Lineage (GTDB taxonomy): Bacteria > Actinomycetota > Actinomycetes > S36-B12 > UBA10799 > JACJWR01. The sequence goes on from JAUPKO010000705.1 coordinate 3,618, forward strand.
ACTCGCACATTCGGGAACTTCGCGCCAACCTCCGTCATCACCTTGTTGGCGTCCGCCTGCCACCAGTGCGGGCCGTAGGACGTCACCAGTACCACACGGCGACGGTCGGACAACTCCTGCAGCACGGCCGTCAACTCGTCCGAGTCCACCACCCCATTGGTGCCGGTCTGGATCACCACCACCTGATCGAGTTGGCCGGCAGCCTTGCGTTCCCTGACTCGGCTGAAGATCTCCGGAGCCTGCCGGCTCACAGCCGCGTCGACGGTGACGGCCGGCAAGAACGCCCCCAATTCGTCCGCGGCTCCCACCAACAGGGAGTCCCCCAGCGCCGTCGTCGGGGTCTGGAACGTAATCGGGCCGGTGTCGACCGGCGTGCTGGGGCTGGTCGTCGGCTCGGGAGTCGGCTCGGGTGCGGCGGCCGTGGGCGTCGCACCCGGTTCCGGCGTCTCGGGCAGCGGGGCGGCATTGAGCTCGGTCTTGCCGCCGAGGTAGTCCCGCGCGTTCGGTGCCGACACCGTGGCGACCCCGAAGGCCACCAATGCGGCCACGGTGAACCCCGCCAGCCCGACGGTCGTCAGTCGACGCGAGGGGTTGATCCCAGCGGCGAACCAGGCCTTGACCGCGGGGATCGCGGTGCCTCGCCGGAAGGGAATCTCCAGATAGCGGTACGAGACCTCCGCCACGGCAAACGTCAGGGCGAGTTGCAGCACGAAGGTGGGCACCGCACCGAACGGCACATCGATATCCGGCCGGGTCACGACGAAGATGGGCCAGTGGTACAGGTAGAGGCCATACGAGCGGGTGCCGATGTAGCGCAGCACCGCGATGGCGAAGACCGGCCCCAGCAGCGACGCCGGATGCGCCACGACCGCCATCATCACCGCCACCGCACCGGCGAACAGCAGGAATCCGCCCCGGTAGAGCCAGTCCCCCGACTCGTGCACGTTCACGTAGGCCCACAGCACACCCATGGTCGCGACGACGCCCACACCGGTGAGGGCCCACCGCCGCGACGGGGCAAGGGATCGGGGCATCGCACCGGGCCGGAACACGGCGGCCAAGGCGGCGCCCACCAGCAGACTCATGGCGTGGGTGTCGGTGCCGAAGTAGAGCCGGCTTGCGTCGGCGTAGGTCGGCATGTTCCACAGGAACGACAGGAACGCCATCAGCAGGGTGGACGCCAGGGCGGTCCATAGCGCCACCCGCCCGACACCGATGCGGCCCCAGGCGCGGTAGAGCACCAGCAGCACCAGCGGCCACAGGAGGTAGAACTGCTCCTCGATGGCCAGTGACCACAGGTGCTGCAACAGCGGCGGCCGGCCGATCGCCTCGAAGTACGACTGCTGCTCGACGATGAACGACCAATTGGCCACGTAGAACAGCGAAGGCAGCACCGACCGGCGGAACTGGCCGGCCGCATCGTGGGCGAACAGCACCACCAACAGCGCCGAAAGCGCGATCATGGCGACCAGCGGCGGCAGCAACCGACGCGCACGATGGAGGTAGAAGACCCGGAAGTTGATCGAGCCGCGAGCGGCCAACTGCTCCAGCAGGAGGGTGGAGATCAGGAATCCCGAGAGCACGAAGAACACGTCGACGCCGAGGAATCCGCCCGGCAGCCAGTCCGGCATGCCGTGGAACACCAGCACCCCCAGGACCGCCAACGCACGAATCCCATCGAGCCCCGGGATGTAACCCATCGCGGGGGCCTCGTACTGCAGGTACTGCCACGGCGAAACGTGGGGCGACCGCCGGCGTGAATCACGGCTCGGGGCGCGACGAGACGCGCGCGTTCCCACCGTGGAAGCCATTCACCCGAGCCCTTCGAACGTTTGCGCCACCCTACGCGAGTCCACCCACGAGGGGCCTGCGACGCGCCCTCCTAGCGTGCCACGGTTCGCTGACTGTTGCGCCCAGGTGCGCGGCGAGTCACGGCAACCGTGCCGCCCAGGAAACCAACATGTCGCTCACCCGGTTGGGGCACTCCACCGCCGCGAGGTGGCCAGCGCTGGCGATCTCGCTCAGCGGCGCACCACCGAGCGCCTGCGCCATGGCCAACGACTCCGGCAACGGGGTGAGGCTGTCCTCCTGCCCCACGAGTACCAGTGCGGGCCGGCGGAACAGCGCCAGATCGGCCGTCGAGTCCGGCCGTTGAGCCATGGCACGCTGCGCCCAGGCCACCATCTGCGGGTCGGCCTCCAGGATCCACCGGCGCACCCGTTCCACTACTGCCGCCCTGGTCTCCCGCGTCGTTTCTCCCAGCAGTTGGTCCAGGGTGGCCTCGGGCACCCAGGCCATGCCCTCGCGTTCCACCCGCTCGGCGTATGCCTCGCGATTGCGGGCGGCTGCCTCGGTGTCGGCCGACGCCTTGGTGTCAAGCAGCGCGACGGCGTCGATACGCTGCGGCACGGACCGCAGCAACGCCATCGCCAAATATCCCCCCATCGACAATCCGGCCACGGCGAACTGTTGATGGCCAGCGTCGGCCATAAAGGCGAGCACATAGCGGGCCATGGCGGCCATGTCCGGCTCGTCGGTGCGGTACGAGCGCTCCGATGAGAGCAGATCGGGGACAAGGACCTCGTGCCCGGCCTCGGTCAGCGCCCGCTCCTGCGCGGCGAACATGGCCGGACCGAACGGAAAGGCGTGCAGCAACGCGATGGCCGCCATCAGGGCATCACCGACAGCCCACCGTCGACCACCAAGGTCTGCCCGGTCATGAACGAGGAATCGTCGCTGGCCAGGAACAGCGCTGCCGCGGCGATCTCATCCGCGGTGCCCCACCGTTGCATCGGCACCCGCTCGAGCAGGTTCTGCTCCACTCCGGAGTCCTGTCGCAGGAAATCCGTGAGGTCCGTCTCGATCCATCCCGGCACAAGGGCGTTGACTCGCACCCCAGCGTAGGCGACTTCGAGGGCGAGGCTCTTGGTCAGCGACAGAACAGCCGCCTTGGCCGCGCCGTAGTGCGACATCAGTGGCGCTCCACCCAGGCCTGCCACTGAGGACACGTTGATCACCGACCCACCGCCGGCGGCGGCCATGGCGGGCAGGATGCCCTGCAGCATCCACACCGTCGAGTCGACGTTGAGGACCTGAGTCTTGGTCCACCCGGCAG
>JAUPKO010000706.1 GCA_030837395.1 Actinomycetota bacterium
GCGCCAGCCCAAGAGAAGCGTGACGCCCTCGGTGACCCAGGTGAACGACTCGAAGTTGTCGCACTCGAACACCACATCGGAGGAGTTCTCGGCGAGCAGCCGGTAGCGCTCCCGGGAGGCCCGCAACTCCGCATCCGAGCGCACAAGCGCCTCGGCATCGCGGATGTTGACCACTCGGCCGACGCTCTTTCCGTCGATGCGGATCTCGTTTGATTGACCGGAGACCCAGCGATAGCTGCCGTCCGGGGTGATCATCCGGAACCTCGGCGCAGGGGTGTGGTCGTGGTCACTGTGCGACCGCACGGCCCGATAAGCGTCGAGGTCGTCCGGATGCACCAGGTGCGTGTCGGGCCGACCCACGAGTTCCGATGGCGCCCACTCCAAGAGGCCCGTCACCGCAGGCGATACCCAGCGAAAGGTGTCATCCGGAGCGACATCGAAGAGGACGTCGGTGGAGAAGGTAACCACGTGCCGGAGCCGGGCGAGTTCGGCCTCCAGCACGGCCTTCGGCAGCGCCGCGGAGGGGTCGATGGACATACCACCACGGTAATCGGCTGGTAGCCATCGCGGGAGGTTCAGCCGGCTTGCTATGCGCATTTCGGGTGGGCTGACCGGTACTGTTCCGATCCGTCGTTCCGGGAGGTACTGCTGACCAACCCCCGTGCAGCGCTTGCTGGACTCGGTGGCCAGTTGGGCGAGCTTGGCCCACCACGGTCGCCTCGCAGGTGCGCTTCGGAGTCGGCTTTGGCAATCAAGTGCGCCCGGCGGTTGGCGATACCGGACTTTTCAGTCTCATTTGGGTGACTGTGGTGCGCGTTTGGCCGGATTTCCCGACGGCAATGCGCGCTTGAGCTGCCCCGCATCACCCATGCGGGGCAGCACCACCAAGATCATCCCGTACTTGTGCGCGAGGGGGGAGTTGAACCCCCACGCCCTTTCGGGCACACGGACCTGAACCGTGCGCGTCTGCCTATTCCGCCACTCGCGCGCGCTGTAGCAGACTAGCACCCATGCCCGAGCTCCCCGAAGTGCAGGCCCTCGCCGACACCCTCACCGATCGTCTGGCCGGCCTGCGGCTCGCGGCGCTGGAGGTCACCGCCGTCAGTGCCCTCAAGACGGCCGACCCGCCCTACACGACTATCGTCGGATGTCGTTTCGTCCGAGCCGGCCGGTTCGGCAAGTTCCTGGCGCTCGGCTTCGACGGCAACGCCGCCGGCACCGAGGGCGGCCGGGCCGAGCGCGGCCTGACTCCACACCTGACCTGGCTGGTGATCCACCTCGCCCGGGCGGGCTGGCTCAGCCTTACCGACAAGGTGCCCAGCACCCCCGCCCGGCCGGGTCGCGGCCCACTCATGGCTCGGCTCACGTTTATCAACGACGACGGCGAACCGGTGCGGGCCCTCAGCCTCACTGAAGCCGGTACCCGCAAGGGCGCGGCGCTGTACGTCGTGCACGATCCCCACGACGTGCCCGGCATCGCAGCGCTCGGGCCAGACGCGCTGAGTCTGGATGCCGCAGGCTTGGCCGGTGTCCTGACTGCGGCTGGCGGCACGCGACTGAAGAACGCCATCCGCGATCAGCGCGCGCTAGCCGGCATCGGCAATGCCTACAGCGACGAGATTCTGCACACTGCTCGCCTGTCGCCCTATGCTCCCGCCGACGCCCTGACCACTGACCAGGTGCAGGCGCTCGCGGCCGCAATTCACATGGTCCTCACCGATGCCGCCGCCCGGGCCGCCGCTGCTAACCCCACCTCGCTGAAGGCCGAGAAGAAGTCCGGCCTGCGCATCCACAACAACACGGGCCGTCCCTGCCCCGACTGCGGCACCGCGATCGCCGAGGTGGCCCTGGCAGACCGCTCATTTCAGTACTGCCCGACCTGCCAAACCGGCGGCAAGGTGCTCTCGGACAGGCGGATGTCCCGGTTGCTCAAGTAGCGTCGGCTGCAACGCACGCCAGCGCTACGCGAGGTACCGAATCCCGGTGCCACCTGATCGAAAGGCCCGCCATGGCTTCCGCCGCCGATCCCTTGGTCGACACACTTCGCACGCTCGCCACCACCACCGACGATCCGGACATCTGTGCCGCCCACGGCCAGGACTGGACCCGCCGCTTCGCCGGCCCGGTACGCGCCGTCGTACGGCCCAAATCCACCGCCGAAGTCGCCGGTGTGCTCGCCGCCTGCAACGCCGCCGCCGCTCCCGTCGTACCGCAGGGCGGCAACACCGGTCTCGTGGGGGGCTCGGTGCCCGGGCCCCATGATTCCCCGGTGGTGATCATCTCGACCGTCGGCCTGGCCGACCTCGGCGTCGTGGACGAACTCGGCCGGTCCGTCACCGCTGGCGCCGGAGTGACCATCGCCGACCTCCACGCCCACGCCGAGTCGGCCGGTTTGGTCTACGGCGTCGACCTCGCCTCCCGGGAGTCAGCCACCGTCGGCGGCACGGTGGCCACCAACGCCGGTGGCATCCGCGTGTGTGCGTACGGCATGACCCGCGCCCAGGTGATGGGCGTCGAGTGCGTCCTGGCCGACGGCACCGTGGCCTCGCGGCTGGTGGGCCTGCCCAAGGACAACACCGGCTACGACATCGCCGCCCTCATGACCGGCTCCGAGGGGACACTGGGCATCATCACCGCCGTTCGCCTGCGGCTGCACGCTCCGCCGCCGGACACCATGGTCATGCTCGCAGGCGTTGACGACCTCGCGGCAGCAATGGCACTGGTGCGCCGATCCGTGCCGTCGGGAGCGGTGCTGATGGGGGCCGAGGTGGTGGATGACGCGAGCCTGACCCTCAACTGCGAGCACGGCGGACTACCCCGCCCGCTGGCCAAGGCGTGGCCTTACCTGGTGCTCATCGAGGCCTCCGAGTTGGACCCGCCCGACGATGTCGACGCGGTGGCCGGTGAGGACGCCGCCGACAAGCGCCGCCTGTGGCGCTACCGCGAGGACAGTTCCGAGTCGGCCTCGTCCCAGGGGGTGGTGCACAAATTGGACATCTCGGTGCCGCTGGCCAATCTCGACGCCCTCGCTGACGGCGTGCGCGCCCTGATGCCCGCTCAGGCCCACGTGTCGATCTTCGGTCACCTCGTGGACGGCAACCTGCACGTGGAGATCGCCGGCCTCGACCCGGACGACGAGTCGATCGATGAAGGTGTGCTGGAACTGACCACACGCCTCGGCGGAGCGGTGTCGGCCGAGCACGGCGTCGGCCGCGCCAAGGCCGCCTGGCTGGGATTGTCTCGCTCGCCCGCGGACGTCGCCGTGATGCGCCGGATCAAAGCCGCTCTGGACCCGATCGGCGTGCTCAACCCGGGCGCAGTCCTGCCTCCGCCACCTGCGCGATGACCTGCCGGGGGCGGTTGGTGATGATCCCGTCCACCCCCAACGACAGGCACAGCTCGACGTCCTCCGGCTCGTCCACGGTCCACACGTGCACCTTGCCGCCGGACTCGTGCACGCGCCGCACGTAGCCCGGGTACTCCCGCACGATGTCGATCCCCGGCCCCGCGTAGCGCGCCCGGTAGGGCAGCCAGCCGGTCCGGCACCGGATCGGCACGCGATCCATCAGCAGCACCCGTGGCACCCTCGGCGCCAGGCGGCGCATCCGGCGCAGGGCGACCTCAGCGAACGACATCACGCGAATCTCCGCGCCCTTGGCCCGGTCGGGAGCCAGCAGGCCGCGGTGGTCCAACGAGTCCACGAGCAACTCCTCCACCAGGCGCCCGAACCGGCTCGGGTGTTTGGTCTCGATCGACAGCCCCACCGGCCTCGGCGCCGATGCCACCAAGTCCAGCAGATCGTCGAGGGTGAGCACCGTCGAGGACACCGCGTCGTAGTGCGGCACGTCGGCCGAAACGTCGTCGTCCCAGCCGTGCTTCCACCCCGCGAAGTCACGCTCACGCAACTGCGCCAGCGTGTGGTTGGCCACCACCCCACGGCCGTCGGAAGTGCGATCGATCCGCCTGTCGTGCACACACACCAGGACGGTGTCGGCCGTCAGCCGCACATCGCACTCGAGGGCATCGGCACCGGCGTCGATTGCCTCGCGGTAGGCGGCCAACGTGTGCTCGGCCAGTTCGTCGCTCGCGCCTCGGTGGGCGATGATCAGCGGGGGACGCCGTTGTGTCACGGGTTAAGGATGGCAGCAAAGAGCCCAAGCGCCGCCGACGGGGGATACGGAGCGCTTGGGCATTTCCAGTATACGAACGCCAGCCAGTCCGAGGCAACTCAACGACCACGCCGATTGACCCGGCCGGGGTCCCTCAGGCGGCGGCGAATTCCGCGGCGATGGCGGCCACGAAGCGGTCCACATCCTGCTCGGTGGTGTCCCACGCGCACATCCACCGGACCTCGCCGGTGGCCTGGTTCCAGGTGTAGAAGTGGAACTCGGCCATCAGCCGGGCGGTGATGTCCGCAGGCATGATGGCGAACATCGCGTTGGCCTGCGCGGGTCGGGTCACCTGGACTCCGTCGATCGCCGCGACGGCGTCGCTGAGTCGACGTGCCATGGCATTGGCATGGCTGGCATTTCGCAGCCACAGATCATCGGTGAGCAGGGCCACCAATTGGGCGCTGATGAAGCGCATCTTGCTCGCCAGTTGCATATCGGTCTTGCGCAGGTAGGGCACTGCCTCGGCCAGTTCGGGCGTCAGCGTCACCACCGCCTCGGCACCCATTGCGCCGTTCTTGGTACCGCCGAACGACACCGCGTCGATGCCCAGATCGGTCGTGAACTCCCGGAACGGCACGTCAAGCGCGGCGGCGGCATTCATGATTCGCGCGCCGTCCAGCAGCACCCGCAGCCCGTCACGTCTGGCCCGCTCCACCACGGCGGCCAACTCGGCCACGGTGTAGAGCGTGCCCAACTCGGTCGATTGGGTCACCGCGACCACCCCCGGCTGGGCCCGGTGCACGTCCCCGAAACCCCACGCCTGGGTGTCGATCAAGTCGGGGGTGAGCTTGCCGTCCGGTGTGGGCACTTGCCACAGTTTGAGCCCGGCGACCACC
>JAUPKO010000707.1 GCA_030837395.1 Actinomycetota bacterium
AGGCTGATCGCCACTGCCCGCCCGCCGGCCGGCGGGGTGGACAACGTCGTCGGCCACGGCATTGTCGATCCGGTTGCCGCGCTGAGCTACGACTTGCCCGCTGGTGAGCCGCTACCGCCGCAGAACCGGTCCTCGCCGCTGGTGCTGCCGCCGCCGCCCACGCCGCGAGACATGACACCGGTGTGGGTGGGGCTGGGCGGTGTGGGCGCGATCGCGGTGTTGGCGACGGCCACGGTGGGGCTGTCGGCGCTGCTGCGGCAGAGGAGACGGTGATGCGTGCGGGCACAGCGATCGGGATTTCGCCGTCGTGGCCGCGGTGGGCGGCAGGGCTGGCCGTAGCCGTCGTCCTGCTCTGGCTGGGCACTCTGCCGGGCGGGCGGGCAGCGATGTGGGGGTCGATCGTCGCGGCGGTCGTGGCCACCCCGCTGATCGTGCTGACCTGGCGGCTGCTGCCGCTGACTGCGGTGTTACGCCGCCGGCTGCGACCGCGCCGTACCGACACCGCGCTGCTGGCGACCGTCGCGGCCGCCGATATCGCTCCGCTGTGGGACTCGGCGCCGGCAGCCATCCGCGGGGCAGGCGATGAGGCGGTGGCGGTGGTGGCTATCGAGGGTCCCGAACATCCGCCGTCGGTGTTCGACCGCGACCGGGTGGAGTCGGCAACCTACGTTCCGGTTGACGTTGTTGCGGCCGCGCTGCGCCAGTTCGATGTGATGCTGTCGGGCATCGACATCGTCAGTGTGGGCCGCCGACGCGCCGCCCGCGCCCATCATCCGTATGCGGCCACCTACACGACCATGGTCGGCGATCACGCTGCGATGGGCCAGCGACGCACCTGGTGCGTGCTGCGCCTGGACCGGGTGGACAACGTCGCCGCGATCGCCCGCCGCGACTCGGTGGGCTCGACGCTGGCGGCGTGCGCGGCCCGGCTGGCCGCGGAACTGTCGGCCCGAAAGATCTCCGCGCGGGTGATCGACGCCGCGGAGCTGGCCGAGGTGGATGTGGCGCTGGCGGCCGGTATCGGCAGTGAGCCGCGGCCCGGGTGGTCGGCGCTGAGTCACGGTGGGGGATCGGTGAGTTCCTACTGGGTGTCGCCCGCCGATATCAGCAGCGAAAGCTTGGATCGGATCTGGGTTGCCGATTCGGACACGACGGCGGTGACGGTGCAGCTGCGACCCGCCGGTGACGGCGGCGCTCACGTGGGGGTGATCGTGCGGTACGCGACCCCGACCCCGCTGGCGGCACCGCCGGTGGATGGCCTCAACCCGCTGTCGGGGCGGCAGGATCAGGCCGTGCGGGCGGGTTTGGCGGACGCCCCGACACCGGCGCTGCGGGTGCCGGCTCGGCGTCTTCTGGTGGGCGAAGACCTCCGTGCACCGCTGGGTGCGACGGGAATCCTGTTGGGCACCTTGCCCTCTGGTCATCCTCTGCTGATGAACCTGGGTGCGGCCAGATACTCGGGGACCGCGACGGTCACCGTGTCAGGCGAATTGGCTCTGCTGGTCCAGGTGGCGCTGCGCAGTGCTGCGATCGGCTATCAAGTGATCGTGGTGTCTGCTCAGGCTGGGCGGTGGCGTGATGCCACCGCGGCAGGGTTGCAGGTTCTGGCTCCCACCACCGCGTTGGGCCTTCCTGACGACGGCTCTGCCACCATGGTCATCTATGACCTTCCTGGGGTTGTGCCGCCTCCCGGCGGGGGCCCCGCGGCGGTCACGGTGCGGTGGGTCCGGCGGGGCAGCTCCAGTGTCGCCGACGTCCATATCGAGCAGGAATCACCGCAGCAAGCCGTGGTGCGCACGGCAGGGTTTCAGACTCGGGTGACCATCGACGTCACGCCGGAACGGCTGCTCATCAAACCGGGCCGGGTCGCCTGAAAGGAATGGTGAGATGACGATGACCGGGGTCAGTGCGACGGCCACCGAAGCCGCCCGCAACGCGTTCGCCCGGGGCCTGCTGGCCTCGGGGGTGTCGGTGAACGGGTTGATGGCCAGCAACAATGCCCAGGCTGCGGCCAAGCTTTTCGCTCAGGCCAGCGAACTTGATCCCGGCATGTGTGATGCGTGGCTGGCTCGGGTGGTCGCCGGCGATGACAGCGTCGCCACGCTGCAGGGCGCGTGGGCTGCCCGCGAAACCCTCGGGTGGGAGACACGGCGGCTGGCGGTGCCGGTGGCGCAGTTCACCGCGGTGGTCGATGACGGGCTTTTTGTGAGATTGGAGATCACCTCGCACAATTCGCTGGGTGCGGCGCTGGGCGTGGCGCTGGCCCGTGACGGCCGCTACAGCGAAGCCGACGCGCTACTCAAGACCGTGCGCCCCACTGATCCGTTCGACACCGATTTGCACACCTACGCCGAGGGCGTGCTGAACTTCCGCACCCAGCGGTGGGCGGATGTGCTACGTCTGTTCCCGGCCGACAAGCGTTGGCGCAAGCCGGTTTACGGTGCTGCGGCCACGGCGATGGCCACCACCGCCCTGGCGTCGCTGGGGGTGTTCGAAGACGCCTTCCGGCGGGCGAAAGACACCGTGGACGTCGATCTTGTTCCGGCGGCGACGACGGTGGCGCTCTACACCCAGGCCATGTGTCTGCGCCATCTGGGCAAGGTGGAGGACTCCAATCAGCTGCTGCGGCGGGTGTATTCCCGGGACGCGAAGTTCACTCCGGCCCGGGAGGCTCTCGACGATCCCGGCCGTCGGTTGGTGCTGACCAATCCGGAGACGATCGAGGCACGCACCGATCCGTGGAGCGCCGATTCGGCGCCCAGTCCCCAGGCTGCCGAAGCGGCGAAGAACGCCTCGGAGGCGACCAAGTATCTGGCGGAGGGGGAGGCCGAACTGTCGGCCATGCTGGGGATGGCGGAGGCCAAGCGTCAGGTCAAGATGATCCGCGCGACCACCAAGGTCAACACGGCCCGGGAGAAGATGGGTCTGCCGGTGTCGGTGACCTCCCGGCACACCCTGCTCGTGGGGCCGCCGGGGTGCGGCAAGACCACGGTGGCGCGAGCGTTGACCAAACAGCTGTGCGGCCTGGGGGTGCTTCGCGGGCCCACGGTGACAGAAACCAACAAATCCAAGCTGATCGGCGAGCACTTGGGGGAGACCGAGAACGCGACCCGTGAGCTTCTGGAGGGCGCGCTGGGCGGTGCGGTGTTCATCGACGAGATGCACAACCTGCACGATCCCGGCTACTCCAAGGGCGACCCGTACGGAACCGCGATCATCGAGACGCTGCTGCCGTTCATGGAAAACCACCGCGACGACCTGGTGGTCTTCGGCGCTGGCTATCCCCGGGCGATGGAACGGATGCTGACGGCCAACCAGGGACTTCGGCGCCGGTTCGCCACCACCATCGTCTTCGAGTCCTACACGCCCGACGAGCTGTGGCAGCTGACCACGCTGATCGCGGGTCAGGATCAGGACCTGGTGGACCCGGCGGCCGAATCGGTGTTGCGGCCGGCCTTCGAGCACTACTACACCGAGGAGTCCTCGACGCCGGAAGGCGACGTCATCAGGGGTAGCGACTGGCTGGGCAACGCGGGCTTCATCCGCAATGTGATCGAGAAGGCACGCGATCATCGCAACACCCGTCTCGATGATGCTGACCTCGACGCGCTGCTGGCGGCCGACGCGTTCGATCCGACCGACGAACAGATGATGCGCCGGCTGCGGGAACTGACCGCAACCGACTTCGCCGAAGGGCTGTCCCTGGCAGTCGCCGACGCCAGAGAACGTCCCCATCCCTGAGCAAGCGGCCGGCTCAGCCTCCCGCACGGGCGTCTGCACGCCTGCTGATTAACGTCTCCGGCATGTTCAAGCGCTATCGCTCGTGTGGCCGCGGGTCATCGAGTCAGACCTGCAGACTCGCCGGGGTCACGCTAACAATCGGTGTGGAGGAAAGAACACACCACGTCCACGGCCAGCTCCTTCGGAATGTCTGGAGCATGTGGTGACCGCCCGTCACATCTACGTCGATGAGACCAAACACCGCGACTACCTGATGGTGGCCGCCGTTGTGCTGGGCGAGGACCTGACGACGGCACGCACTGTCGTGCAGGGGCTTCTCAAGCCGGGTCAGCGCCACCTTCATATGAAGGACGAGGCGGACGGCCGGAAAGAGACCATCGCCAAAGCGCTCGCCGCCGCGGACCTGCACGCGACGGTCTATGACGCGGGCCGGCGCCACCGTACGCAGGTGCTGTCGCGCGCCGCCTGTTTATCTGCACTTGTCAGCGACTTGGCCACCAGCGATGTCGAAACTTTGATCGTCCTCGACCAGGACGACAGCCTCATGCAGTCAGATCGCCGACTGCTCTACCGTGTTGTCCGCGACGCAGGCCGCGAGGCCACCATGCGCTACGAGCACCGACGAGCGACCGCAGAACATCTACTGGGCATCCCAGACGCGTTCGCCTGGTGTTGGGCGAAGGGCGGGCACTGGCGATCTCACATCCGGCCTGCCATAACGGTGCAGACGGTTTGAACAAACAGGCCCAGATATGCGCGAAGCCCGAGCGCCGCGGTCGTCCGGCCGGGTCTCGGGCTCACTTCCTGCAACTACTGCCGCAGGCAATCCAAATATAGCGCACACTGCTCCTATTGGGCCAGGTGCCGGCGTGCCTCACCTAGTTTGAGCGCGTGGTCGGTGGTGGTGCCTCAGCTAGTTTGAGCGCGTTGCCGGGAGGCTTGCCCGATGGTGGAGGGCAAGATCGGTATGGCTGCCAGGCGGCAAGTGACGAACAAACTGCAGGTCCAGTACCGCAAGGCCACGAAGGCGGATAAGGGCTCGATCTTGGATCAGGCGGTGGCCACGACGGGGATGGGCCGCTCGACGGCTCGGCGGATGCTGACCGGCCCGAGCCTGCCGGACCCGGCCGGGCAGGTCGATGGGCGCTCGGTGCGGGCGCGGGGCTTCAGCGACGATTCCAGGGCGCTGTTGGAGCATGTGTGGGCGTTGATGGGCATGCCGTGCGGCAAGTACCTGGTGGTGATGCTGGGAGCCTGGTTGCCGCTGCTGGCCGCTGCCGGCGATCTCGATAGACCGTTCGCCACCGAGGCGGCGTCAGCGGAGTTGACCGCGATGAGTGCGGCGACGGTCGACAGGTATCTGAAACCGGCCCGGGACCGGATGCGCATCAAGGGAATCTCGACGACCAAACCCTCACCGCTGCTGCGGAACTCGATCGCCATCCGCACGTGCGCGGACGAGGCGCCGAAGGTTCCGGGGGTGATCGAGGCCGACACCGTGGCCCATTGCGGCCCGACGCTGATCGGTGAGTTCGCCCGCACCTTGACGATGACCGATCTGGTGACCGGCTGGACTGAGAACCACTCGATCCGCAACAACGCGGCCAAGTGGATCACCGAGGGCATCGAGAGACTGCAGGGGCGGTTCCCGTTCGCCATGACGGTATTCGATTCGGACTGCGGTTCTGAGTTCATCAATCACGACGTCGCGGCATGGTTGCAGGCCCGCGATGTCGCCCAGACCCGCTCGCGGCCCTATCAGAAGAACGACCAGGCCCATGTGGAGTCCAAGAACAACCATGTGGTGCGCAAACACGCCTTCTACTGGCGCTACGACACCAGCCAGGAGCTGGGATTGCTCAACGAGTTGTGGCGGCTGGTCTCGCTGCGGCTGAACTTCTTCACCCCGACGAAGAAGGCAATCGGCTACACCATGACCGCAGCCGGCCGCAAGAGACGAATCTACGACAAGCCGGCCACCCCGTGGCAACGCCTACAAACCGCTGATGTGCTTGACGCTCAACACCTCTCGGACGTGGCGGCCAGAATCGAGGGGGTCAACCCGGCCGATCTCACCCGGCGCATCAACGCCATCCAGATGCAGCTGCTCGACCTGGCCAAGACCAAGACCGAAACCCTCGCCGCCGCCCGTCACCTCGACCTGGCAGCATTGCAACCGTCAATCAACCGATTGACCAAGAAGGCATAACGCAAGCCCCCACGCGCTCACAATGCGTGAGGCACCAACTCATCTCTCGCGCTCACAATTACCTGAGGCACCTCGGGTGCCGGCGTTCGGTGACCGCGCACAGATCCTGGGCCGGCCCGAACGCACCGTCTACACATGGTCCGTGATTGCTCATGTTGGCTTCTCCTGGATGTCGTCGAGTTCAAAAAGGGCAAGTTGAACCGCTTTGCGGCGCGGTGCTCGGCGTCGGGGCGAGTTTCTTGCGGATGGTGGGGTGATGGGCTCGGGAGCCCGCCGGTCGGGGCGGTCCTGGTCGATGTGTGACGTGTGCTTGGCGCAGTCCGAGCCTTTGAAGTCGTTCATGCCGGCACCGAGCCCGGCGGGGGACCGTCGTGGCGGGTGTAAGGGGATCGGCCGGCGGCTGGGCCGCGGTTGGCGTCCCGGGGTATAGCCGCAGTGGTGGCCGGCGGAGACGTTGCGGCCGGGTCGCTGTCTTGGCCCGGTGGGGTCTTCAACGGGAACTGGTTGGGGGCACCGTCGGGGGTGTCGGTCCGGGGACGATGCGTGGTGGGGGTGGTCGGGGCAGCCCCGTTTCGCCCGGATTGAGGTGCTGGCTGGCGGGGGTGAGCATGGGCTTGGGTGAGCGTGGATGCGACCGCCACCGCGGCGGCGGCTTCGGGTGCGGCGGCGGTTGTCGCGGCTTCGGCAGCACTGTTCCCGGCGGCGCGTTTGCCGGTCGAGGCGGCGGGTGCGGTGCCCGGGTTCGGGGTTCCGGGATGAACCGGTGAGGTCTGCGGCGCTGTTTGAGGCGAGCGTCCCGCATCGGACTGGTCGTTGGTCGTGCGCCGTCCGCGCTCGGCATTTCCGCCGCGGAGGCCGCCGGGCCCACCGCGACCGGGGCTGGGCAGGCCCGTCAGGGGGGTGCCGCCGGGCCCGCTGCCGGCTGGGGTGCCGTCATCGTCCTGGCCGGGCGTGCGAGATCCGGCAGCCTTGTTGACAGCCTTGCCGATCTTGTCCTTGGCCTGTTGCCCTTTTGTCCAGCCGCTCTTGCCGTGTTCGACGGAGGTGCGCACTGCGTGGGTGAAGGTTTGTCGGGTGTTATCGCCGAGTTGCTTCTTCAACCACATGAACGTGCCGGTGGCGGCGACGGCGAGCAGGCCCACCATGAACAGCAGGGCCAGTGGGCTGGTCATACCGACCTGGGCGGCGTAGCCGCCCGGGGCAGCCATTTTGAGCACGATGACCGCGACGAAGCTGATGTAGGTGACGTAGGCGAACACCAGCACCACATGGCGGCCGAACTGGGTCAGGCGGTGCAGGGCGCGCTGGCGAGGTGCGCCTTCGATCATGGCCAGCGGTGCGGCGAAGATCAGCATGATGGCGTTGATGAACGCCGCGCAGGCCACCATCAGGTAGCTGTAGGCGACGTAGAACACGAAGAAAGCGAAGATCGCGCCGAAGATCAGGTAGAACAGGCCCAGACCGAAGCTGGCCCCGTCGAGGTGCTGGGCGTAGGAGAGTGCTTGGGGCGCACCGCACCCGGTCATGGCGTGCGCGGGACCGGATGGATCGCCGGTCATGATCGCCGTCGACCAGGCGCTGTCGCAGGAGCCGATGTTGTCGACGACGGTGCCGAAGTTGAACAGTTGCAGCGGCATTCGCACCATCGCGTCGGCGATGTGCTGGATGAGGGTGGTCATCTGGGCTGAGCTGTTGCCGGCCGCGATCCCGCCGTTGTTCAGGGCGGCCGAGGACACGGTGAAGCCGAGGTTGCGGGCCTGGGTGAGCATGCCGTTGTCGCTGGCGAGTTCGGACATCGGGTCGCGGGTGACCACGAAGCCCAGGACGGCGATGACGATGGTCGACAGGATGACCCGCCAGCCGTGGCCGCGGTGATTGTTGACTACGACGTGGAAAGCGCCGACCGCCAGGGCGATGACCAGGCAGAGGGGGAACAGGTAGAGGTCGGCGGCGAGGTGCTGGAGGGTGTCGAACAGCGGCCGGAACCAGGTGGCCAGCCACTGCAGCCAGACCGAGTGCATGACGAAGCGCAGCAGCCACAGGGCCAGGGTGATCATCAGGATGTAGATGGAGGCTTCGATCTGCAGCATGGTGGCGATGGTGTCGTGGCTGGCTCCGGTCGTGACGGCGCTCGCCAGCCAGCCGACCCAGCTGGACGGGTCCACGAGGCTGACGCCTGGGCCGGCCTCGGTGATGGCTTCGGCGGTGCTGATGGTCGACAGGTAGTAGGCGCCGAGGGGAACGTTGTGGCTGTCGGTGATCCCGGTCCAGTTGATGGCGTTGACGACGGGGTAGGCGAAGGCTCTCGGGGCGGCGGCGACCGCCCACACCGCAAGGGTGTGGCTGACGAGCCAGAAGATGCTC
>JAUPKO010000708.1 GCA_030837395.1 Actinomycetota bacterium
AACCGGATCGGCTCACGGGGATCCTCGCCCACGTACGTGCTCGTCACCGGCGAGGCGAAGTGCTCGTTGAGGTAGCGGGAAACCTCGTCGGCCGGTCCGCGCGGCTGGTTAGGCGTCGCTGGTTCGGTGAGCATGAGGTTGAACGTCAGTGTGACCCGGTAGCCGGATCGGACCGGTTTGACCTCGTGGCGGCGGTCGGTGTAGAACGCGACCAGGACGAGCTCGTCTCGGGAGGCGTGCATCGTGACGTCGGTGCCGCCGTCGTCAATGACGAGTTCGCCGCCCGTGTGTACCGACGGCACTATCACCACCAGCGTGGCGATCATGTCGTCGTGCTTCTCGGAGTCCTGGTGCGGCAGGAAAAACTGGCCCTTGCCGTAGACCAGCAGTGAATGCAGGTCGGCGCGCAGTTCCGCGGTGGCGGGCATGCCGAGTTCATAACGAAAGTGCGCCAGAGCAGAGGCGAGATGTGCGTCCCAATCAGGGCCCCCAATGATGACCTGGTCAGGCGTCAACTCCCAGGTGTCTCGCACTGTTGGGTCGGCGATGGTCTCCTCGCCATGACCGAACCTCGCGGGGCGGGCCAAGGCGATCAGACGCTTCGCCTGGGCGGCCCGCACCGGCAGTTTGACGGGACCCACATCCGAGACGTGCAGGGTGAGGGAGTCGATGGGCAGGCGGAGCATGGCGGCATCCGAACTGGGTGCTTGGCCCCCCGCCAGCACCTGTACCAACCGATCGCGCGCTGTTGTGTTCATATGCACGACGCTACGACCGCCGGGTATGGCGCGAACCCGACGAGATCAGGATGTGGATTACTGCGGGAACGTGGTGCAGGAAGGGCGCGCAAGATGGCTTCGTCCCTGGTGTAGTCCACAGCCGTCCGAGGGTGGGCCACCACCCCGATCACCGGCCAGGGCAACGTGTGATGCGGCAACCCCAGCACTCGCCGCGTCCGATCCCTACCCACTTCGCTGTGGGTGAGGTCGGAATCATGACGGAATGAAAATCCCGGGCGAGACTTTCGAGGAACTGACCGCGACGCTACGCGCGTTCGCGGCCGACCGTGCTTGGCAGCAGTTTCATACCCCAAGAACCTCGCCATGGCCCTTGCCGGTGAGGCAGGTGAGGTACTGGCTGAATTGCAGTGGCTGACGCCGCAGGAATGTGAGTCACTCTCCGACGATCAGCGGGAGGCCCTGGCGCTGGAACTGGCCGATGTGATGATCTACCCGTGCCGCCTCGCCGACGTGACGGGCATCGACCTGATGGACGCCGCCAAGCGAAAGGTCACCGTCGATGCCGGACGATTCCCCAAGGTGGGCCAGGCGCCCGAGGATGGCGATGACACTGTCGTCCCCGCGACAAACGGCACCCACTGACGGCAGGATCGCATCGTGCGGGGATACATCGGTGTTACCGACGGGGAATGGGCGAACTTCCTCAACGTGAGCGGGTGCGCAGAGGTCAATTTCTGGATTCCCAGCAATCGGCCGTTCAAGGCATTGAAGGTCGGCGAGCCGTTCCTGTTCAAGAGCAAGTACCCGGACAACAGGCTCATCGGCGGGGGCTTCTTCGAACACGCCACGAGCCTGCGATGCAGTGAGGCCTGGAACTGCCTTGGATCCGGCAACGGTGTCCCCGACATGCGCGCTCTGGTGCGCAAAGTCAATGACTACCGCGACGAACCGGTGCACGACCCCGACCCGATCATCGGCTGCATCATCCTGAACGACGTCACGTTCTTCAGTAGTGATTCGTGTCCACCGGGGCCGGCATCCTTCGCGAAGAACGTGGTCTCGGGCAAGGGGTACACCCTTCCGTCGGAGGACACCGAGGTGGAGGCGGCGTTCCGATTGCTCGCGATGGCGCAGGCCGCCGACGCCGCGCCGATCGACTACTTCCACCCCGACACGACAGCTGAGATGTTTGGCGACGCCCGCCTGGTGCGCCCGCGGTTGGGCCAGGGTGGATTCCGCGCGAGCATCCTGGATGCCTATGGACGGCGCTGCGCGATCACCGGCCACAAGATCACGCCGACCTTGCAAGCGGCGCATATCCGCCCAGTCAGCGAAGGTGGGCAGCATCGGGTGGACAACGGACTGCTGCTCCGGTCCGATGTCCACACGATGTTCGATCTTGGCTTCCTGACCGTCGATCCGAACTTCGCGTTGCGGGTCAGTCCGTCGCTGCGCGACGAGTTCGGCAACGGCGAGGAGTTCTACCAGCGGGAGGGCAGGGTCATCGCCTTGCCAACAGGTTCGCAGCAACAGCCGAACAGGGAGTTCCTGGAATGGCATGGGGCCGAGGTGTTCCGCGCGAGCTGATTGGGTTGCCGGCCCCGTCACGAACCGCGCGGCACCTCACCGGAAGTCGGTCGCCAGCCAATCCAAGTCGAGCTTCGCCTGCTGCCGCTTCTCCCGCTCCCGACTGAACAGCGTCGGGGTCTTCTCCAAGACGAGCGTGAACGGTCGGCCCTGGCGCCGGGTGGTGTGTCCGACCGGCAGACCGGAGGCGTCGATCTGGTGGTGGACGTGTTGGCGGCCACGCTTGGCCAGCGGCCACTCGAGGGTCCGTTCGGATGGCGATGCCAGGAACGTCTCCAGCCGTTGGCACTGATCGCAACCGCATCCGGTCCAGGTGATCGACCAGTCGTTTTCGTCCCGGCCCGGAGCGTCGAGGAGGCGCTGCAAACGTCCCGAGACGTCGCTGGCCAAGCCATGGAACGCAGCCCTCGCCGGCGGGCGTTGTGCCCGCAGCGTCGCCATCAGCAACTCCGTGACCTTGTCGTCCTGGGCCTTCAGCTCTGCGCTGATGTGAGCACCCCCCTCGTCGGAGACAGCCTCCAGCAGCCGCGCCAGCGGCTGGCCCAGCGCGGCCAGGAATGTGCCCCGCCGGGTGGGGTGAGGATCGCGCAACCCGTCGCGTATGCGGTTCGCCAGCCGACCCCAAACTCGCTCACCGATGTGATCAGCGAGGGCGTCGGCGGCGTCCGCACGCAACATCTGGCACAGCGGCAGCAACGCGTGGGCAACCCAGTCTGTGCGCTCCGCCCCCACGAGCTGGCGCGCCGCATCCCAGTGGTCAACCAACTCATCCGCCCACGGCTCGCCATACTCGTGTACGAGCGCCGCCAAGCCTGCGGAGTGCTGGTCTGTCAGCATCTCCAATCGGAAGGGCCGCAGCACCACGCGCGCCGACAACGGATCGCGTAAACGTGCGGCGACATCGAGGGCGCGGGGAAGCCGGTCCGCCTCAACCTGCCGCCAAAACGGTGCCAGCGACAGTGCATCAGCACGGGCACCTGCCAGATCGCCGCTTTCGATGCGGGCGAGCAGAGCCTCAAGGGCCCAGGCCGAGCCAGCCTCCGCGCGCGCGGCGAACGCCTTCTGGATCGGCCACACCAGCACCGCCGCACGCCGGTACCACCGGTCGACGGTGTTGCCCCAGTTACCCATGTAGCCCTCGTACTCGGCGGCATACGGCGTCAGCGACTGAGAGGGCGTCACCGCGCACACCTCGTGATCGCCCAGGTAGAGCGCGATCGACTCCTCACCGGTGCCGTCGGCGCCGACCCACCAGCCGAGTGTGATCTCGTGGTCGATCAACTCGTTGAGCTCGTAATCGTTCGCGTCATCGGAATCATCGCCCGGGTATCCGCCATCGCAGTCATCACCGGGCTCGTCGTCTTCGTCGTAGTAGTAGCCGTACCGCCACGGCTCCCCCGCCGGCTGGGCGTCCCAGGTCTCCTTGATCTCAGCCAGGGCGAACACAATCTCGCAGCCGGCCTGTTCAGCGGCATCCCGCAGCAGCGCCACCCGTTGGGCGTCGGCACCCTTGAACCGTTGGGCTTTCAGTCCGGCTTGCGTGTACTCGTGGTCCAACAGGAAGGCCAGTCGCCTGGGTTCGCCGAGGTCGTCACCGCCGTACCGCCTCGTGGCCCTCGTGGTGAAGTGGTCGGTCAGGTGGCCTGCGGCCTGCGCGACCGGACCGGCCGCGGCTGGCTGAGTTGGGCCGGTGAGCATGAGGTTGAAGGTCAGGGTGACTCGGTAGCCGGATCGCACCGGTTTGACCTCGTGTCGACGGTCGGCGTAGAAGGCGACCAGCACGAGGTCGTCGCGCGAGCCGCGGAACGTGCGCTCGGTGCCGCCGTCGTCGACGACGAGTTCACCGCCAGTGTGGACCGACGGCAACGACACCACGAGGGTCGCGACCATGGTGTCGGCCATCTCGGAATCCTGGTGCGGCAGGAAGAACTGGCCCTTGCCATACACCAGCAGCGCATGCAGTTCGGCGCGCAGTTCCGCCGTGGCCGGCAGCCCAAGCTCATCGCGGAACTGAGCCAGGGCCGCGGTGAGTTGCGCGTCCCAGTCAGCGCCGCCGACAGTGACCTGTTCGGGAGTAAGTTCCCAGGTGTTGCGGATCGTGGTGTCGCGCACCGTCTCCTCGCCCCGGCCGAACATCGCGGGGCGGGCCACCGTGATCAGCCGCTTCGTCTGGGCTGCCCGGATGGGGAGGGTCACCGGACCCACGTCAGCGACGTGCAGGGCCAGGGCGTCGCTGGGCAGGGTGAGCATGGCAACGTCCGCGTGGGGCGGCGAATCCCCGGCCAGCACGTGCACCAACCGGTCACGTGGTGTTGCCTTCATGCGCATGACCCTACGACGTGCGGACACATGGCGGCTCTGATGTCGGGCAGGTCGGGGATGCCCGCCGTGGTCAGTGGCCGGGCCGGTCGCGGGCATCGGCGGCGTCAGCCCGCCGCGCACCGTGGTCGGGTTATCCGGCCCGCCGCGCACCCTGGTCGGGTTATCCGGCCCGCCGCGCAC
>JAUPKO010000076.1 GCA_030837395.1 Actinomycetota bacterium
AACACCATGGCGTGCCCGGTGCCGCCGGCGGTGGGCCCGTCGGGTACGGCCATCGCCGGACCCGTGTTGCCGCCGATGCGCCCAGAGTCCAGCGCGAAGCCGGAGATAGCGCCGGTGGACAACCACCCGGCAGCGCCTTTCTCCGGATTGAACGGCTGCGACCCCGGCGAACTGGCATAGCCCCACTCGAATTGCGTGGGCGCGAACGCGGACCCGACCGTGCGATACCGCAGCGCCGGGGCTGTAACGGCGGAGTAGGCGTGCTCCGGTTGGGTTTCGTCCAGCGGCCAGCACGCGGCCGGGTCGTAGGCGAGCGTCATCTGCACCGGAAGTTGCAGCATCTGAACCCTGTTGAGCGTGGCCACCGCGTCGGCGGCTGTCACGTGCACCAGCGGCCGGATGCCGCCACGCCAGGACGTCGCCACACGGGTCACGACCCCGGCCCACAGGGCTTGCGTCGACGACGCGGACGGCAAACCGTAGGTCACCCTGATCGGCATGTCCCGCAGCTCCACGTCAGCCGGGAGCGAGGCGATCGGCACCGACTGCGCAGTGATCAGGTCGGCCAGGTAGGCGGACAGGACGGTGCCCCGGCCCGGCGTGAACACCCCGCCGGCATTGTCGAGCGTCAGGGTGAGCGCACCGGCGGCGGCAGTCTCAGACTGGCCCGTCCGCCCACGCCGACCGTTGAGCCCCTCAGAGAGCAACTCGCGGCACGAAATGTCCACCCATTCGATCCCTGACGGGTCGGCCACAACGTCCCGCAGGCTAGCCACAGGCGCCACGAACACCTTGATAGGGACGCTCACGCGGACACGCCGGCGTCACGCAGGTAGCGGACTTGCGCCTCGTGCATCTGGCGGCCGTCCAGCAGCACCTGCACGACAATGGGCCGATCTTTGATCTTGCCCCACTGGTCAGCGGTGAACACCGGCTCGGGCTTCCCGGTGCCATTCCACACCGCAGACGCCCCCGGCGGCAGGTATCCGCCCTGGTCGAATGCGAAGAAGCTACGCGGGTTGATCGGGTTGCCGTCCTGCCGCGTCTCGAAGTGCAGGTGCGGCCCGGTCGAATCGCCCGTGGAGCCCACGTAGCCCAACACCTGCCCGGCGGACAGGACTTGCCCGGCCGTCGAAGCGAGCGCGGACATGTGGCCGTAGGTCGACCACAGGCCCCCGCCGTGGTCCAGCGCCGCGTAGTTGCCGTAGCCGTCATTCCATCCGGCCTGCATGACCTTACCGGCGCCGGCGGCCATGATCGGCTGACCAGTCGGGGCGCCGAGGTCGATACCGGCGTGCAGCACACCGCCGCGGTCGCCGAACTCACTCGTGACCACGTACGGATTCAGCGGCGAGCCGAGTAGCCCGGACGCCGGGCCGATGAACCCGCCCGACGCGGTGGCCAACGCGGACGCGGCGGCAGCCTTGGCGTCCCGCGCTGTAGCCCACTTGCCGACCTCGCCAAGCACATGATCCATGCCGCCGATCACGACGTTCGGGGACCAGTCGCCGCCGAACTGCGAGCGCAACGCACCGATCAGCGGAGCCGAAACGGTCGACATGACGGCCGACGCGCCACGCGCCACGAGCCCGGCGATGTCACCCACAATGTCGCCGATGATGTCGAACGGGCCGCCGATGCCGAACCCTTGACGCCCGGCGTTGAGCGCCTCCAACAGCGGGCGGTTACGCGCCGTCGCCTCCGGGCCCATCACGTATTCGTCGTTGCGCAGCAGCGCCAGGCCCTCGCGGTTGCTCAGTTGGTCACCGGTGAATCCACCCGTGTGAAACGTCGGCAAAGTGCCCAACTTCACGGCGTCGGAGAACTTGCCGAGCACGTCGTTGATCGGGCCGATCATGTTGGAGTTGATCCACCCGAACATGGCAGCGATCGGTGCCCGCACCACATCGGCGACCCGCCCCCAGATGGCGCCGATGGCACTCACGGCGCCCTCAAACAGGCCCTGAATCGCCCCGAGTCCCTGCCCGATACGACCCGTGATGAGGTCCATCACGGACGACGTAGCACCCGCAATGGCCGACCACGCGCCGGACCACAGGGAGCCGATGAATCCGACCGCGCCGGACACGGCGTTACCGATGGCGGCGAGCGCCCCGGTGGTCACCTGCTGAACGTTCGCCCACGCCCCCGACACGGTGCCCGTGATGGATGCCGAGAACTGCTCCATACCCATTTCGATGAACTGAAGATAGGACTGGACCCCGGTGAGTACCCGGTTCCATGCGGCGGACGCCTCGCCCTGAATCTGCGACCACGTGGCGGCCAAGCCTCCGATGATGTTCGCGCCGAACACGCCGATACTCGTGCCAGCGTTGGTCAGCGCCGTCGTGATCGTGCTCGTGATCGCAGCCCAGGCGTTAGACGCAACCTCGCCCATGAACTGCCACATCGTCTGCCACGGCACAATGAACGCTTGCCACAGCCCGGCCCACATGACGCCCGGAACGTCAGCGAGCCCGGCCGTGATCCCGTCGGAAAACACCATGTTCATGGTCGTTTCCACCAGGCGGCGCGGCTCCTCGTACCATTCCTGATTCCACACCCACGTCACGGCGCCCACGTAGGCGGCAATGCCGATCGTCACCGGAATCGACACGGCAGCAGCAGCGCCGGTGAAGATCGACGCGAGCACCCCGCCCACACCGGCCGACAGCATCGGCGTAACCATCAGCTTCACGTCGATCACGCCGGTAGCATCCAACACGGCGAGGGTGGCGAGGGTCTGCTGAGCCTCCGGGGGCATCGCCGAGAACGCATCCCACATCACACCGGCGACACCCGACACCCGCTCAATC
>JAUPKO010000709.1 GCA_030837395.1 Actinomycetota bacterium
ACCGTCACCTTGACCTTATTCGGCTCGGTCATGACCCACGTCTCGCAGACTTCCTTGCCGTCGTCGAAGGCCGCCCATTTCCGGCAGAAGGTGTCGCCCTTGATCTCCCAAGTCCCTTCAAGGACGAAAGTGTTCTTGCCATCTTCGGTCTCGGCCTCGCCCTTGCCCTTGCCGTCTGCGGTGAGCACCAACTCGCCTGAATAGCCCATCCCGGGCCCGCCGAGCTTGATCGTCTTCCCGCCAGACAGCAACTCGGTCAGGTCCGCGCCGGTCATCGTCTCTTCCGCGGCCGAAGCAGTGGCGAAGGCTACGATCGCGGCAGCCGCGAACAACACACCCGTCCCTCTCATGAAGATCTCCCAGCTTGGATGCATTTGAACTCCCCATCTTTCGCATGTTTGGGTCGGCCGCAAAAGCGTGTTTGGGTTAACTGCTTCCAGGTATTCATAATCTTGGCTTCGATAACGCGCCGGGGGCCCTCGGGCGTGGCCTTGCGGAACAGGAACTCGGCGACCTTGGCCGTCGCCTTGGTGCTGCCGAGGTCGAGTTCATCGCGGTAATGCTTCTGGAGCGTCTTCGGATCGACTCCGACGACCCGGGCGATATCGCGTTCGGGAACGCCGTAGGCCGAGAGCGCCTCGACCTGGCGCTGGCCGCGATCATCAGGGTGGTGCGCATGACGCCCCATGTCACCGTCCCCTCATGTGCTCGATGATCGGATGACCCTTGGGTACAGGAGGGCCCGCTCCCGAGGGAGCAGAGCCAGTTCGAGAACCGCGGACAGGGGTCAGCGACCTTGGCGCTGACCCTGATTCTGGTCGTTCTGGTCCTGGCCGCCGCGATGGCCCTGACCGCCCTGGTTCTGGCCGCCCTGACCACCCTGGCCCTGCCTGCCACCCTGGTTCTGGTCGGACTGGCCACCTTGACCCTGGCCACCCTGGCGCTGACCGCCCTGGCCCGACCACCCTGGCCCTGACCACCCTGATTCATGTCTCGGTTCTGGTTCATGGGATAATCCTCCATTGGAGTGTTCGCGCAGATGAAATTCGGCGCGAGACGTCGGTTCCGTTTGGGCATCAGGAATCGCTGCTGTATTGCTATCAACCGCTGGACGTAGCTTTGACTCGCGCACTCTGCCGCTTGTTTTCTCGGCGGCTTGATGGGGCGCGAATTGGGCTGAAGGAGGGAGTCGATGGGCTGACTGGGGGTCTGGGATGACGACACATTCCAGATAATTCCCTCGTGTCCAGTTGTCGCGGAACGCCTGGAAGCGCCGATCCCGGTCCGGGGCGAGGAGGTAGCGAATCCGTCCGAAGGCTCAGCCGAGCAGAGCCACCAACAGCGCCGGCTGCAGTGCGATCAGGTAGGCTGTGGCAGCGACGAGGAGCAGCATGGGGGAGCAAAGCCCTCGGACCGGATGCCGGCAAGAGCCTGAGTTCGACTGGTTCAGCCCACGGGCTTGAGATCGAGTAGCGGACTAACGTCTCGGCCGAGTTCGCGAATCCGAGCCTCCAACTCCTCGTCGGTCATTTCGCTCGTCGGTTTGAATGCGACCTCATGGGTCTGCGGCGCTTCCCGCCATCCGCCGCGGGTCTTCATCGAGAACATGGCGGCGGTGACACACTGGTGGCCTTCGGTGGCGGCCTACCGGAACAGGAACTCGGCGACCTTGGCGGTGGCCTTGATGCTCCCGGTGTCGAGTTCGTCCCGGTAATGCTTGCGCAGCGTCTTGGGATCGATGCCCAGCACTCGCGCGATGTCGCGTTCGGGGACACCATAGGCGGCCATCGCCTCAACCTGGCGGCGCGCAGTGGGATCGGGCCGGTGTGCGTTGCATCCCATGTCAGGGATTGGTGTGGTCATGATGATGCGGCCTGCATCGGCCGATCTCGACCTGTCGCTGACGCGCGTGACCGAACACGGTCTCTTCGTCGGCGTTGTTGGCGCCTCGGGCGCGGTGGGAACCGCCGCAGTCCAGATCGCGCGGCATTGCGGCGCCGACGTTACGGGCGTGACCAGCACCGCGAATGTGGAGTTGGTGGCCGCGCTCGGGGTACGGGTGATCGACCACATGCAGAGCGACTTCGCGACGACGGGAGAGACCTGGGACATCATCATCGACACCACGGCAACTGCGCCGTTCGTCCGGTGCGAACAGTCGCTGAAGCCCGGCGGGCGTCTCGTCCTCGTGCTCGCCTCGTTCGCGCAGACGCTCGGCATCGGGAGGCCGCCAAAGGCGAGCGGCAAGGTAGTCATCACCGGTTATGTGCCAGCCCGCCCCGAGGATCTCCGCACCATCGCAGAGTGGGCTTCGCGGGGTGAACTCAAGCCGGCGATCGACCGCAGCTACCGACTGGAGGACGCAGCTGATACCCCACGCCTACGTGGACCCGGCCGCAAGCGCGGCAGCGTCGTACTTGTGGTAGCAACCGACCAACTCTAGTGCTTCGTCACTAACGGTCCATCCGGAATAACCCGCACCAGCGCGGTGAGTGCCACGCGGAGATTCCCGAGATCCTCGGCTGACCAGAGCGTGTTGTCCCTGTCGACGCAGCAGATTCGCCGGAGAGACACCCTTAGTGCTCTGCCGGCTTCGGGCGATGTATGCCCGCCAGATGACCCCCGGACGTACTATCTGGACGAAGTTGAGGAGCTAGTGATTGACAGCCTCGCCAAGGAGCTTGCCAGCCCGGCACAAATCGAGAGGTACGCCAAAGCCTACATCACGGCCCGTATCGACGGACGCGCCCACGAGAACCGCAGACGGACGGAGATCGAAGCCCGGATAGCGGCCATCGCCAAGGACAACGAGCGGCTTGTCGACTTGCTCTTGAAGGAAGTCGGGGATGAGGCGGCTATCAGCGTCAAGATGAAAGCCCAAGGCCGGGAGCGGGACGACCTCAAGCTCGAACTGGCCCGGCTTCCTGTGGGCAACAGCGTTATCCTGCATCCCACCGCGATCAAGCACCTTGCGGCCAAGCTCAAATGCCCCGGCAAGGATTGGCTGCATACCTCCCCCGCGCGAAGCTCACGACCACGTTGGACCTACTTCACGACGTGGGGGAGCTAGGCCCCATCGTCCGGGAGCTTATCCGCACCGTGACCGTGTTCCGGGACGCCGACGACGGCGGCCTCGTGATCAAGGTGGAGGCCTACCTAGACCCGTTCCTATCGGCTGAAAGCGGCGAATCCAGTGGGGGCGGCCATGTTGGTAGAGGGGCGGAAACTGCCGGCGAGCCTTCTCCACTTTCCCGCCGTGCAGTTGGAGGAAGTGAAATTGCCGTCCAACACTCTCTGCCGCCGTGCCGTTTCCTTCAGGCTGCAATGCAAGCGAGCGGAGGATGGGCCGCCGTTGTCCGGTTCCGGCACCCCCCCGCCTAGCGACGAGTGGTGGCGGCAACGATCGGCCGGGATCGCGCTACCGCGCCTGAATCGAAGACCCTGCGACGGCGCTATGATTTGAGCGAGGCAAAATGGCGGCTGGTTGAACCGTTTCTGCCGCCGATGAGACGCGGACCTCGACGGGTCGATGACCGCGGGTGGTCAATGCGATCTTCTACGTCCTGCGGACGGGTTCGCCGTGCCGATTGGCGATGGCGCGGGTGATGTCGGTGGTGCCGTCGCTCAATGCGATGCTAGCGGCAGCCGCCGCCCGAGGCTGAGAAGCACCTCGAGCAGCGGCTGCTGCGGTGACTACGGGGTTGCGGGACACGTGCCGAACCCCTGCACAGGCCTACTGGAAGTTGGCGGCATCGGTGAGCCGGCTTTGCATGTCCTGAAGAGCCTGCTCAGGTGTCTTTGTCTCCAGGAGCGCCGCGGTGACTTCCTCCTGGATCACCGAATCGTAGCCGGCCGCCCAGGTGGTCTGTGGGTTGTAGACAGCCTGGTCCGCGTAAGCGAGGTACTCCGCGTGGTGCGGCAGAGCCTGATATTCAGCGCTATCCAGGATTGACTGACTGGTGGTCGAATGGCCGGTCCGCGTCCAATCGAGGTGGTGGTCCCAGAAGTACTTGATGTACTGCAGGGCGGCCTTGACGCGCGCCGGGTCGGCGTTCGTTCCCAGCGGTACGACGAACGTATGCGATCCGCCCCACGTGCCGGGTTGATCTCCGAGCTGCGGCATGGGCGCCACGTAGTAGCTCTTGAGGGCGGACTTGGGATCCCTGACCTGGGCATCCCACTCGTTGACCTGCCACGTGCCCGCGATGACGCTCGCAACTTTTCCGTTGATGAAGTCCTCGTAGGTCTTGGCCAGCTGACCGCCGGTGAAGCAGCCGTCGCTGCGAAGCTTCAGCATCGTCTGGAGCGCCTTGAGGGCCTCAGGGGTGTCCACGGTGGGCATACCCTGATCGTCGAAAGCCTTTCCGCCGAATTGCGCGTACAGGCTCGCCCACACCCAGCCGGTGCCGACGACATCGTCGTCGCC
>JAUPKO010000710.1 GCA_030837395.1 Actinomycetota bacterium
CGGGGGCTCTACCTGACCGGACAGGACGTCGTGACCTGCGGGGTTGCCGGGGCCATGTTCGGCGGCGTGCTCACTGCCACCACCCTGCTGCGCGGCCCAGCCCTGCGGGGTCTGGCGTCGGCCGCGATTCACCGGATGCCGGCTACCGGCGCCACCGTGGCGAGCAATGCTGTGGCGACCGCCCGGCGCGTCCCTCAGACGCTCACCAGGTACCGTCCGTAATCGCGTCGGCGTTGGGGTCCTTCAGCGTGATCACGGTCGCCGGGTCCACCGGGGTGAAGGGTTGATCGTCGCCACCCAGGATGCCGCCCACCGTCGTCACGCCCGCCAGACTCGGCGAGGCGGGCAGGTCGCTGGCATCGGCGTCGTAGTAATCGAACCAGGGCAGGCCGGCGCGCACATAGGCTTCGCAGTCCACGGGTGTGGCTGGTGGTGCCTCGCCGGTGATGGCGGTCCATTGGGCTGCCGAGCACAAGTGCACGAAGACCCGCGAGGACCGCTCCGGGTCGTAGTCCTCGAGCGGTCGGTCGTCCGTGTAGACCTCCTGCTGCATCCGACCACCCGCCCCGAGCCCCATGTCCGGCGGTGCACTCGCGCAGAGAACCGCGCCATCCATGGGACCGTACGACACCACCGCGGCCTGCTCGGCGCGCCATCGAGCGAGGGCCTCCTCGGTGAGGCCCATCGCGCGCAGCTGAACCCCGCCGTGCCCTCGCTTCCGGTGATCTGGGCCTCGACCGTGGCGCCGAGGCCGAGCGGCACAGCAACGAATTGGCGGATGTAGCCCTGACCCGCATTGATCCCGTCGAGCCACGGTTGGTCGGGCAGGCAGAGGTAGTTCTGCGGGTCCGACTGCAGCGCCTCCGTCCAGCGTCGCCCGCTGACCGCGCAGACTTTGCCGATGCCGACCTGCAGCGCCGCCGGTTCGTCAGCCTCGAACGCCAGCCACATGGCCTCGCGCTGATAGATGGGCAGCATCACCCCTCCGCGTGCGAGCCATTGCGGCGGCACAGTGTCGGGATAGTCGTCTACCCGACGCAGCGGGAAGGTTCCCAGCCCCGGAGGCAGTGGGTGCAGGCCATCCTCGGGGATGCGCAGTGTGCGCATGAAGGTGACCCGGATGGGGCCGAGGATGAGTGCGTTGCCGTCGAGCCGTGCCGCGTTCGTGTGGTCGTGCATGTCGAACCCCCTGATTCTGCCGACTCGGTGCCGGCAACCTCAGGTGTAGCAGGGAGCCCCGACACTCGCCCGTATCCGGCGATCGAGCGGTCCGGCCGGTGCGCGGCGACCGCGTGCCTTGGGTCGGAGTCGGGTCCCTGGCTGCCGCGATCTGCCAGGCCCTTCCCGTGGTCCTGGAGGGTGCTGGAGTCGGGCCGGCAGGGCATGATGGTGCCATGGCTGGTCAACACACCACACGACTCTGGGCTCTGGGCGCGATCGGCGGGGCGATGGCGGTGGGCGCCATCGGTTGGGCGGCGAGCGCCGGAGCCGTCGATCCCCGCCCAACTGCCGAGGAGTTGCTCATCGCTGTGCAGCAGCCCACGGCGACGGACCTCACGGGGACGACCCTGACCCGCGTCGACCTTGGCCTCCCAGCGGGCATCGAGGGACTCGTCGACCTGCCCGCGCCCCTGAACGCAGCCTCCGGCGAGGTGGCCGCGCAGGTGTGGGTCGACGGGCCCGACCGGCAACGGATCACCGCCCTGGCCGACGTCTCGGCAACGGCCTCCGCCACCGTTGCGGACACCCAGCTCTCGGCGGTGCGCGACGGCGACACCGTAGTTGTGTGGTCCGCAGAAGACGCCACCGCCACCACCTACACGGCTGCCCCGGATGCGGCGGCGAAGGCCGAGGCACAAGCCCCAGGCACCCCGGCCGAGGTTGCCCGCGAGGCGCTTGCTGCGCTCGGCGAGGACGCGGACGTGACGGTGGCGGATTCGCCGCCGATGGCCGGCCGCGACACGGTTGCCCTCGTCGTGGACCCGCGGGACTCCAAGACGCTGGTCTCGCAGGTCACGATCACCTTCGACCGCGAAACCAACGTCGTGCTGGGGGTGCAGGTGGGCTCCACCCGACTCCCC
This sequence comes from Actinomycetota bacterium, assembly GCA_030837395.1. Taxonomy (GTDB): domain Bacteria; phylum Actinomycetota; class Actinomycetes; order S36-B12; family UBA10799; genus JACJWR01. The sequence continues at coordinate 2,082 of JAUPKO010000710.1, forward strand.
GGCCCAGCCGTCGACATCGCCTTCACCTCGGTGTCGTACGACCAGGTGAACGCGGAGGTCTTCGGCTTCACTCCACCGGTGGGTGCCACTGTGGTCGACAAGACGATGGGCACGGACTCGGAGTCCCCGAAGCCGGAACCCGAGGTGGTCGGCGACGGGTGGAGTGCGGTCGCGGTCGGCGAGGTGCAGATGCCCGGTGCGCCGGGGCAATCGGCCCCTGGTGACCTCATGGCCGGTCTCGAGGACGAGCAGCGGAGCACCGCGATGGAAGCCCTCGGTGCCTACCTGAGTTTGCCGACGGTCAACGGCGCGTGGGGCAGCGGGCGTGTGCTGACCGGCACGCTGTTCTCGGCGATCATCACCGACGACGGCCGGTACGCGGTGGGTGCGGTGGACGTCGAGACGCTGGGCGCAGCCCTGGCCCAGCAGCGCTAGACGTTTGAGTCAGAGGTCCGACGGGCTCGCTCACCGGGCCACAATGGGCGCTGGTGCTCAACGACGTCGATGACGACGAGCCGATCATCGAGGCGCCCGCGTTGCGTGCAGGGACCTGCCGTCGCTCGGGGGCCCGCCGTCGCTCAAGGATGAGCGACAGGACGTCAACACCACTGCGGACGTGCTGCAGTCTGCTCCGGCGCGATCGTGCGAAATCCCGGCTGAACTGGTGGCCCAACTGGGTCGTTCGGCGACGATTGAGAGGGTGACACGCGCCGCATGTGCCATACCGTGACGACATGAACGATCAACCTGGCGACGCGGTCCGATTCGTGATGGTGCCCAAGGTTGCGCACCCGTGGTACGAGGAGGTGCTGCGTGGGGCGCAGCGGCAAGCCGAGGCCATGACCGCGCAAGTGCGGCACCGGATCGACGTGGCATACGTCGCGCCCCAGCGGGCCTCGGTGCACGCGCAGCAGGAGGTGCTGGCAGAGGTGGTGGAGTCCGGACCTGCAGGGATCATGGTCGATCCGGTGGAGTCGGTGGCGCACCTCAGCGCGATCGCCGATGCGCAAGCGCTCGGCATCGCGGTGGTGGTCTTCGACTCGCCGGCCCCCGAACCCGGAATCACCGGAGTGGGTAACAACTTTGCCGAGCAGGGTGAGATTGCCGCGCGCAGGTTGGCGCAGTTGCTCGATGGTGTCGGTGAGGTCGCCGTGATGCAGGGCGTGCCCGACGCCCCCAACCATCTGCAGCGCTACCGGGCACAGGTGGCGACGCTCGCCGAGTTCCCAGGGATCACCGTCGTCGACGGCGGCGCCGACCACGACGACATCGCGTTGGCGCAGAGCCAAGCCGCAGCGGTGTTGCAGTCGCACCCGGACCTGCGCGGGTATCTCGCCTGCGACGCCTCGGGGCCGATCGGGATCGCCCAAGCAGTCGTGGCCGCTGGCAGGGTCGGGCAGGTGAAGGTGGTGGGGATGGATTCCATTCGACCTATCGCGGCCGCAGTGGCCGATGGGGTGTTGGAGTCCTCGGTGGCCACGATCCCGCAGATGCAGGGCGCGATGGCCGTGCTGATGCTGTGGCAGGCCAGCCTCGGTCTGCCGGTCCCTCGCTACGTTGACACGGGCATCGACGTGGTCACTGCCGACAACGCGCGTGACTTCCTGCATTCGTGAGCCTCCTGATCAGAAGTGCACGACGATCGGCCATGGACGCTGCGGTCTGTGGCCTCGCGATCATGGCCGCGGTCTCAACTGTGCCGGGTGTTGCGGCACGTCACCTTGGACGCTGTGGTCGGTGACCACGGGGCGTGTCGCGGTCCCACGAACTCACCCAGCGTCGCGGGTCACATCGTCACGGTCCGCCAGCGTCGGTCCCACCCGCCACAACAAGTAGGCCAGCCACAGGATGAAGCCGATGTGCAGCACGTCGTTCTCGGAGAAGTAGAACCCGTTGCCGTCGTCCCACAGCGTTTGCGTCAGCCCCGATGCCCAGTAGGCGTAGTACGCCACCTGCACCAGGAGCAGCAGGATCGCCGCCGTGAAGATGGCCCGCTCCTTCGGTTGGCCGAGGCGTCGGGCGGTGATCGCGATCACGATTAGCACCCCGGGCAGGGCGAACAGCATGAGCACCGAGAACGACAGCAGCGTCGCACTCGGCGCCATGACGCCGATGGCCGTGACGACGCAATAGACGACGGCGTTGATGACCGCGTAGACGATCAACCCGGTGCGCGCCCGGCCCAGGGTGCAGGCATAGGCCACCGCCACCACCATGGCACTCACGCTCCAGGCCTGCGTGACGCTATAGGCCACCTCGTAGCCATTGGTGAGCACACACAAATCGCGGCCCTCGCACTTGAGCACATAGGAGAACAACTGGTAACTCGTACCGGCCAGACCCGCACCGATGCCGCCGAGCACCAAGGCCACCCCGAACCACACTCGGGAACGCTGGCCGCGCCGCGACATCAGGAAGTACACCCCGGCGCCGATCCACATCAGCGCCAGGCCGAACACCAGCACAATCCCGATCGGCTCGTTGATCACCGTTCCGCCCACGTCGATGCAGGGGCGTTGTTCGCACCATTGCGCCGGCGTGGTGGGGGGTTCGTAGGTCAGCTCGTCCAACCGGCCGCACCCGGCCAGGGCCAGGGCCGACAAGGCGAGTGTGAGCCGGCGCATGTTCATGTTCGGACCGTAGCGGTCCGGCGCGCGTGACCTGGGCGTTTCGGGTGAGGTGAACCCACCTGTTCATCCGGGTCGTCGGACGCCCACGTCAACTCTCCGGCAGCGGGCGCGGTGGAACCGGCGCGGGCCCCGGGCGGCCAGCGAGTGCGGCTGCGACTCGGTCGGCGTGTTGGTGGCTGTTCTCGATGAACACCTCGAACCTCTCCTGGGTGCCCGCGCTGGCGGTACCCACCACGTAGATGCCCGGCACGTTGGACTCCATGGTGGCGTCGTCCAGGGCTGGCGCACCGTTGGCCCCGGTCGTCGTGATGCCGGCGAGGTCGAAGATCGCGCGATCCTGCGTGTAACCGATCTGCAGCAGCACGTCGTCGACGTCGACGGTTGCGGTGGGGTGTTGCCGCCCGTCGGCCAACGCCGCAGGCTCGGGCTGCGGCGCTGCGGCTCGTTCGGCCAGCGTCACCC
>JAUPKO010000711.1 GCA_030837395.1 Actinomycetota bacterium
CGACGTCACCGCTGGCCGCTGGCGAGGCCATGGGAACGGCGGAGGCCGCCGCGATTGTCGGCCCCTCGACGGGGCGCGGTCGGCTGCGCACAGCAGACACCACCGCGACCAGGGCGAGCACCACCATCACCGCCGCGACGGCGATCCAAGGCCGCAGTCGGCTCACCTGGGCCGAGGTCTGCAGCCGCGCCTGGCCCGGGGCAGGTTCAGGCACCGACTCGACCAGCACCGGCATGCCGAAGGCTGCGGCCAGGCGGCGGTGCGCAGGCGGTTCGTCAGGCTTGGCCATGCCCCGAACCTAGGTCGGCCGCCGGGGTCGACAGAAGGGCCCGGGACCAGGTTGTGGATTACTTGCGGGCGGCCCAGGCGTTGCGCAGATTGCTCTGATGCCGCACGGCGATGATCACCGCGGCGCCACCTGCGAGCACGACGTCATAGGGGTGTTGGCCCAACAGCAGGGCCGCCGGCACGAGCATCGCCGCCCCCGCGACACTGGCCAATCCCACCTGTTTGGTCAACAGGTAGACCAGGATGAACACGGCCAGCACCGGTACTGCCCACAGCGGCCGCAGCGCCAGCACCACACCGCCCGCCGTCGCCACACCCTTGCCACCCCGGAAGCCCAGGAACGGCGACGTCACGTGCCCCACGATGGCCGCGAGCCCGGCGATCATTCCGTACTCGTCACCCCACACCGCCGCTGCCACGGCAGCGGGTACGTAACCCTTGGCGATGTCGATCAGCGCCACCACGATGCCGGTCTTGCGACCCATCAGCCGCCCGGCGTTGGTGGCCCCGGGATTGCCCGAACCCTGACCACGCAGGTCGATGCCGCGCGCCCGGGCGATGATCGACGCCGGACTGATCGCGCCGATGACGTAGCCCCCCAACGCGACGAGCACGCCGATCAGTACGGGATTCATAGCCGGGGGGCGATGCTAACGCTGACCATGCCGGGCCCCACATGCGCCCCCACCACCGCACCGACCTCGTTGACTTCGATGTCGCTCAGGCCCAGCCGACGGCCCAGTTCGTCGGCCAGGGTCTGGGCCCGATCCAGCGCCGCCAGGTGCTGCACGGCCACGTCCATCTGCCTCCCGGCGATTCGCTCGATGGTGAGATCTGCCAGGCGGGCAAGCGCCTTATTCGCGGTGCGAGCCTTCTCCAACGGCGCCACGCGGCCATCGGTGAGTTGCAGCAGCGGTTTGACCCGCAGCGCCGTGCCCACCGCAGCGCTGGCCGCCCCGATCCGCCCCCCGCGCCGCAGGTACTCCAGGGTGTCCACGTAGAACAGGACCTGCGCCCCCGCGATCACGGTCCGAGCTGCCTCGGCCACGGCAGCGGCGTCGGCCCCGTCGACCGCCGACCGTGCCGCTGCCAGCACCGCGAAGCCAAGGCCCATGCCCACGCTGCGCGAATCGATCACTGTCACCGGCAATGGCGCCTCGGCCGCGGCCATGACCGCCGACTCGTACGTCCCGCTCATATCCGCCGACAGATGGATGCTCACCACCTCAGTGGCGCCGGCCTCGGCGGCCGCGGCATATACCGAGGCGAAGTCGGCTGGTGTGGGCCGCGAGGTGGTGATCACCTTCCATTCGCGCAGCGCCTCCGCCACTTGCCAGGGCTGGATCTGCGTGCCCTCCTCGAAACCGCGACCACCGACGATCACCAGCACCGGGACCACCCGGATGCCCCAGTGATCCACCAGGGATTCGGGCAGGTAGGACGTGGAGTCGGTGACGACGGCGACGTTGGGCACGACGGTCACCCTAGCGGCGCGCGGGCGGCTATGCGCCCGGGACGATGTTGACCAGCGTGGGCGGCTTGACGACCACTCGCCGCACGGCGCGCCCCTCCAAAGCCCGCTGTACCGCCGGATCGGCCAGCGCCATCGCCTCCAGCGAGGCATCGTCGATGTCCGGCGACACCTGCAACCGTGCCTTCACCTTGCCGGCAACCTGCACCACGGCCGTGACCTCCTGACGCACCAGCAGCGCAGGGTCCACCGTCGGCCAACCCGCCCGTGCCACGGACGGTGCATGCCCAAGCCGGGCCCACATATCCTCTGCGGTGTAGGGCGCGACCAGGCTCAGCAGGATCGCCACGTTCTCGACCGCCTCGCGCACGGCCGGGTCGGCTGGCCCGGCGCCGGTATCGATGCCCTTGCGGGCAGCGTTGACCAACTCCATCACCTTTGCCACGGCGACGTTGAAGCGGTACACCTCGATCGCTTCCGATGCCTCATGCACGAGGCGGTGCACCACCGTGCGTAGCGCCGGATCGCCCGTCGACGCGTCCACCCCCGGCGCGCTGGTCACATCACCGGCGAGCCGCCAGGCTCGGGCTAGGAACTTGCGCGACGACCCGGGCGACACATCGGCCCAGTCGATGTCGTCCTCCGGCGGCCCGGCGAACACCATTGACAGCCGGATCGCATCGACCCCGTGCTCGTTCAGCTCCTCCGAGAGCCGCACCAGGTTACCCCGGGACTTGCTCATGGCCGAGCCGTCCATCTGCACCATGCCCTGGTTCAGCAGCCGGCTGAACGGCTCGGTGAAGTCCACCAGGCCCATATCGTGCAGCACTTTGGTGAAGAACCGCGAATACAGCAGGTGCAAGATCGCGTGGGTGACGCCACCGACGTATTGGTCCACGGGCATCCAGCGCCGGGCCTCGGCGGGGTCGAACGGACCGTCGTCCTTGCGCGGGTTGAGGTAGCGCAGGAAGTACCAGGACGAGTCGACGAACGTGTCCATCGTGTCCGGGTCGCGCCGCGCCGGGCCGCCGCACGTCGGGCAGGTCACCGCGGCCCACCCCTCGGCCGCACCCAGCGGCGAGGCCCCCTTGGGTTTGAGGTCAAGGCCTTCGCTGCCGGGCAGCCGCACGGGCAGGTCCGCAAGGGCTACCGGCACCTCACCGTCGACGGGGCAGTGGATGATCGGGATCGGTGTACCCCAGTAGCGCTGGCGCGAGATCAGCCAGTCGCGCAAGCGGTAGGTGACGGCAGGCCGACCGGTACCCCGCTCCTCGAGCACCGCCAGGATCCGCTCGATCGCCTCGGCCTTGTCGAGTCCGTCCAGCGACCCGGAGTTGACGTGCAGGCCGTCGTCCGCGGTGGCAATGCCGGTCTCGCGCGGGTCGGTGTCCGAAGCGACGACGATCCGCACCGGCAAATCGAAGGCACGAGCGAAGTCCAGGTCGCGTTGATCGTGTGCGGGCACCGCCATGATCGCCCCGGTGCCATAGTCGGCCAGCACGTAGTCCGAGGCATATATCGGAATCGCCTCACCGTTGACCGGGTTAATTGCGTGACGGTGCAGGTACACGCCGGTTTTGGGCCGGTCGGTGGCCAGCCGCTCGATGTCGGAGGTGGCCCGCACCTGCTCCAGGTAGGCGGCGAAGTCGGCCTCGGCCGAGGTGCCGGCGGCCAATTCCGCAGCGAGGTCGCCATCGGCCGCGACGACGAAGAACGTCGCACCGTACAGAGTGTCCGGACGGGTAGTGAACACCGTCACCGGCTCGGACCGGCCCTCGATCGCGAACTGCACCTCGGCGCCCGATGACCGGCCGATCCAGTTGCGCTGCATGCTCAGGACCTTGTCCGGCCAGGCCCCCTCCAACTGCGACATGTCGTCCAGCAGTCGGTCGGCGTAGTCGGTGATCCGCAGGTACCACTGGGTCAGCTTGCGTTTGGTGACCAACGTGTCGCAGCGCTCGCACCGCCCGTCCACCACCTGCTCGTTGGCCAGGACGGTCTGACAGTTGGGGCACCAGTTGACGTTGGAGGCCTTGCGATAAGCCAGCCCGCGGTCGTACATCTGCAGGAAGAACCACTGGTTCCAGTGGTAGTACTCGGCGTCGCAGGTGTTGAGCGTGCGGTCCCAGTCGAACGAGCACGCGTAGCGGCGCATCGACGCGCGCTGGGTGGCGATGTTCTCGTACGTCCAGCCGGCGGGGTCGACGCCGCGTTTGATCGCCGCGTTCTCGGCGGGCAGTCCGAAGGCGTCCCAGCCGATGGGGTGCAGCACGTTGAACCCGCGCTGCACCCAGTAGCGGGCCAACACGTCGCCCAGGGCGTACGCCTCGGCGTGGCCCATGTGAAGGTCCCCGGACGGGTAGGGGAACATGTCGAGCACGTATTTGGTGGGTCGTTCGTCGCCGGGGTCGCCGGAGCGGAACGGGGCGATGTCATCCCACACCGGCAACCAGCGTTCCTGGATCGTGTGCGGGTCGTAGGCGTCGGCGGGCGCCGGATCGGCGTCAGGATGGGTAGTCATAGCCCGCCCAGATTACTTGCGCGGGCCGACGCCCGCTGATGCCGCCTCACTCAGGGCAGGGTCAACAGCGGCAGCGCCGCCACTATCCCGATTTGGGCGAGGTGATAGGTGACGTGCACCACCACCCGCGCCCGCGGCGCCTCGCGGACGAAGCGCGTCCAGCCCAGCAACGTGTCCGAGCCGGCGAAGAGCGCGGCCGCTCCGGCCAGCAGCCAATCCTGCGTCGCGAAGGCCGTCACCACCATCACAGCCAGCAGCACCTGGTAGAACGACACCACCCGAGCCATCGTGACGCTGCGAGCGGCGGTGGCGATGGTCACCGCCCTGCCGGCCGTTGCCAGCATCACCAGCATGGCCACCACCCCGATGGCCGCCCCGATCCCGGGACGGGTGTAAGGCAACCAGGCGACGATGTAGAGCACGTGACCCACCCCGAAGGCCGCCGCCCCGGGCAGGAACTTGCCGAGCATCAGCGCGACATCGCCGGCCAGGCCCGCCGCCTGCCCGGCGATCACCAGTGCCCGCAGCAGGGTCGGCAGGTCGGGCAGGGTGAGGGTCGCCGCGATCAGCACGAACATCACCGAAGTTTTGCAGACGTACACCCACCGATCCCGGCCGGTGGCGACCCCGAACCAGTCCCCCACCGCC
>JAUPKO010000712.1 GCA_030837395.1 Actinomycetota bacterium
GCTTCCGCCGTGCCCTGTGATGTTGGCAAAAGCCGGCGGCGCCACGGTGCCCGAAGGTGACTTCCTGTACGAACCCAAGTGGGACGGTTTTCGCTGTCTGGTATTCGCGCTGGCCGACCGTGTCGTGTTACAGGGACGCAGCGAGGACGACATGGCGTACGCCTTCCCCGAGGTTGTCGCGATGGCCATGCAGCTGCCTGTGGGCACTGTGATCGATGGTGAACTCGCCGTGGTGCACGAGGGTCGACTGGACTTCGGCGTGCTCTCCTCCCGGCTGCGGCCTCGCTCCGAGGCAGGCGGCAACATCGACGTCCTGGCCGCCCGGCACCCAGCCGTCTTCATCGCCTTCGACCTGTTGGCGGTGCCCGGTGCTGATCTGCGCGGCCAGGGGGCGCTGGCCCGCCACGAGGCGCTGGCCGCCCTGCCGCTCCCGGCCGGGATGTACCGCACCCCGGCCACGCGCGACCGCGAGTTGGCCACGCGATGGGCCGATGTGCTTGCCGGTGCCGGCCTGGACGGCGTGATCGCCAAGCCCGTCGACGGCAGTTACCAGCCCGGCGTGCGCGCCTTGGTGAAGGTCAAACCTGAACACACCGCGGATGTTGTGGTGGCCGGGTGGCGCCCCCATAAGCTCCCCGGTACCGAGGGTCAACCCGAAGTCGGCTCACTGCTGCTGGGGGTGTACGACGACGAACGACGCCTGCACCACATCGGTGCGGCGTCGTCGTTCAGCGCGGCCAAGCGACGCGAAGTGACCGCGGCACTGGCCGACCTTGCGATCGACGACGAGGCGACTCACCCCTGGCGGGCCGCGGCCGAGGGGGTACGTGTGCCCGACGCACCCAACCGATGGCGTCGATCGGCCGCGAAGGACCTCAGGTTGATCGACCCGCAGTTGGTGGCGGAGGTCCGGTTCGATTCGCTCATCGACGGCCGGTTTAGGCATGTGGCTCGGCTCCTGCGTTGGCGGCCCGACCGGACGCCCGCAAGCTGCACCTTCGCGCAGTTCCCCGCTGTCGCCCCGCTGGCTGTCGACGACGTCCTGGCCTGGTAGCAACTAGGGCTTCGTGCGCCGTTTGCTCGGTTGTACCCTCGGCGGTTCGCCCGGCATTTTGGGGTAGTCCGGAGGGTAGGGCAGATCGGTCAGACCGGCTGCGAGGTCGGCCTCCCAGAGCGCGAGGGCGGGGCTGAGGTCGAAGGCGTGGGCGTCGATGTCGGCCCACGGATCGGGCTCGGCCAGCCGATCCAGCACGGTCCGCAGCGTGAAGTCGGCCGGGTCGATGTCGGGCAGTTCCTGCCACCACACGGGCGTGGACACCAGCGCCCCGGGACGGGCCCGCAACGAGTAGGCCGACGCCATGGTGCGGTCGCGGGCGGCCTGGTTGAAGTCCACGAACACCCGGGCGCCGCGGTCCTCTTTCCACCAGGACGTCGTCACCCGATCGGGCTGGCGCCGCTCCAACTCGCGTGCGATACCGATCACCGCATGGCGCACCTCTATGAAGTCCCAGCGCTGGGCGATGGGCACGAACACGTGCACCCCACGCCCACCCGAGGTTTTGACGTAGGAGGTCCAGCCGAAGTGCGCCATCAACTCGTGGGCTGCCAGCGCCACGGCCACGGCATCGGCGAAGTCCGTACCCGGCTGCGGGTCAAAATCCAGCCGTAATTGGTCCGGCCGATCCACCTCCCCAAGCCGTACCGGCCACGGATGGAACGTGATGGTGCCCATCTGCGCGGCCCACACGCCCACTGCGGTCTCGCCGGGAGGCGGGCACACCTCGTCCGCGGTCCGGCCAGAGGGGAACGTGATGCGGGCCGACCCGACCCAATCCGGGGCGCCGCGCGGCACCCGCTTGGAGTAGAAGCCGTCTTCTCCCAGGGTCATCCCAGGCAACACCCCCTTGGGCCACCGCTCCAGGGTTGTAGGCCGATCCGCCAGCGCCGCGTTCAGTCGATCGCCCACGTCCGCGTAGAAGCGCGCAACCTCAGCCTTGGTGGCCCCCACATCCGGGAACACCACGCGGTCGGGGCTGCTCACGCGAACGGTACGTCCCCCGACGTCGAGTTCCAGTGCCGCGGCCACATGCCACAGGGTAGCGGCGTCGGGCTACGGCTGGTCGGGTTCGAGTACGAGCGCCACCGAGTTGATGCAGTAGCGCTGATCGGTGGGCGTCGGGTAGCCCTCGCCTTCGAAGACATGTCCGAGGTGGGATCCGCAGGAGGCACAGCGCACCTCGGTGCGCAGCATCCCCATGCTGTGGTCTGCGATCAGCACGACGGAGTCCCCAGCCATCGGGGAGAAGAACGACGGCCACCCACAGTGGGAGTCGAATTTGTGGTCGCTGCGGAATAGTTCCGCGTTGCAGGCCCGGCAGCGGTACACACCGGTGGTCTTGGTGTGCTCGTACTCCCCGGTGAAGGGCGGCTCGGTACCGGCCTGCCGCAGCACCCGATAGGCCGCCGGGTCGAGTAGTTGGCGCCACTGGGCTTCGTCGCGGACGACAACGTAGGGCGTGCCGTCAGGGCGGGTCGTACCGTCTTTGGCGGGCGTGGAGGCGGTCATGATTCAGGGTAGATCAGCGCCACGAGATCGGCGAGTTCGTGCCGACGACCGGTGTAGAAGGGGATCTCCTCGCGAACATGCAACCGTGCCCGCGACGAGCGAAGGTGCCGCATCAGGTCGACGATGCGATAGAGCTCATCGGCCTCGAAGGCCAGCAACCACTCGTAATCCCCCAGGGCGAAGCTGGCCACGGTGTTGGCGCGCACGTCGGGATAGCCCCGGCCCATCATGCCGTGCTCCACCAGTAGCTCGCGGCGCTCCTCGTCCGGCAGCAAGTACCACTCGTAGGACCGCACGAACGGGTAGACGCAGACGTACGGGCGCACCCGCTCGTCGGCCAGGAAGGCCGGCACGTGGCTCTTGTTGAACTCGGCGGGACGGTGCAGCGCCATCTGCGACCAGACGGGCTCCAGCGTGCGCCCCAGTTCGGTCTTGAGTAGGTCGTGGTAGGCCCGTTGCAGTTCCTCGCTGGTCTCGGCATGCAACCAGATCATGACATCGGCATCGGCGCGCAGGCCGCCGACGTCATACCACCCGCGCACCACCGCACCGCTGGCCTCGACAGCTGCCACCGCCTGCGCCGCGACCGCCGCCTGGTCCGTCAACGGCTCACGTCGGCACCGGAAAACCGACCAGGTCGTGTAGCGGATCAGGCTGTTGATCTCCTTGGCGGACTTGCCCCGATTGGCCGGCCGGGTGCTCTGCTCGATTTGCTCAGCCATGATCCTCCATCACACTCTCCTCCAGGTCCCGCAACACCTTCCGCGCCGCCTGGCGGCCAGAGGCAACACACGATGCGATGCCCACACCGTCGTATGCGGCACCCGCCAACGCAACCCCAGGGGCATCCACGAGCGAGTCACGGGCGCGACCGACCAACTCAACGTGACCCACGTGGTACTGCGGAAGCGCCTTGTTCCAGCGGGTGACCCGCTCATCGATAGTGATCGGCGGCAAGCCCGCGATGGCCGCCAGCTCCCGCCGCGCCAGCGTGGCCAACTCGGCATCGTCGCGATCCAGCACGGCGATGTCGCCACAACGGCCGTAGGAGGCGCGCACGATGGCCATGCCCTTCGGCGTCGCGGTTTTGGCCGCCTTCGCCTCCCACTCCCACTTGTTGGTGACGTAGGTCACGCCCTTGACCTGATACCCCTCCACCGGCGGCACTAGGAAGCCGCTGCCGGTCAACGCGGGCAACCGCGCCGCCGGGTAGGCCAAGGTGACCACTGCCACGGAGGCATAGTCGATGGACAGCAGTCGAGCGGCCGCGAACGGCGCACTCGTGCGCAGCAGCCGCGCAGCCTCACCGGCGGGCACGGCCAAGACGATGGCGTCGTAGTCCAATGGCCCGGACCTGGTCTGGACCTGCCAGCCCGCGCTGAGCCGCCGCAGTCCGGTCACCTGCGCACCCGTGCGCACCAGCACGCCCTTGGCCGCCAATGCCGCCTCGGTCTTGGCGGCCAGCCGCCCGACCCCACCTCGGATACCGGCGAACACAGGCCCCCGCCGGGCCCCCGCAGCGATGGCCGACCCGGATTTGACGGCATTCGCCGCATTCAGCAGCGAGTCATCCCTGGCCAACTGCCGAAACAGCGACGGGTTGGCCATGCGAAGGCTGAGCTGATCGGGATTGCCGGCGTACACCCCCGCCAGCAGCGGCTCCGCGAGGCGATCGACCACCTCGCGCCCCACCCGGCGACTCAGGAAGTCCCCCACCGATACGTCCTCGGTGAGGGCAGGTCGGCCCATCATCTGGTCCACCGGGATGCGCAACAAACCGCGCAGCGACATGATCCGGCTCGCCGCGAGCGCCCGCAGATCCGTGGGGACCCCGGTGACCAATCCGATCGGGATCGGCCGCAGGTGGCCCCCGCTGAGCACACTGGCGCCTCTGGTGGCCGGATGCACGATGGACGGCTTGAGGCCGACCTCTGAGGCCAGCCGAAGCGCCTCGGGGCGCACCGCGAGCATCGATTCGGCGCCGGCGTCGACCGGCACACCGGCGACCTCACCGATTACGAGTTTGCCCCCCACCCGGTCCGCGGCCTCCAACAGCGTCACCGAGGTCGCACCGGCAGCCACCAACTCCCAGGCGGCCGACAACCCCGTGATGCCGGCCCCGATCACTGCCACGTCGAACCGCTGCGGTGCTGCCATCTTCGCCGACCTCCTGCTCAGGGATACCTCCCCTTCAGGCTAGTGGCCCCCACCTTGGCTGTGGCGGTCACATGCGGCGGGTCGTCTCATGGACCTGCGCCACCACCGCGGTCAGCACGCCCGGGTCGGTGCTCGGCAAGACTCCGTGGCCGAGGTTGAAGATGTGCCCGGGCAAGCCCTGGGCGCTGGCCAGCACGTCGGCCACCCGCCTGGCTACGACGTCCGGTCCGGCGAACAGCACGGCCGGGTCGAGGTTGCCCTGCAGCGCGAATCCCGGACCCACCCGCCGGGCGGCCTCGGCCAGCGGCAACCGGAAGTCCACCCCCACGACGTCCGTGCCGACCTCCGACATCGCCACCAGCAACTCGCCGGTCCCCACACCGAAGTGGAATCGCGGCACGGCGGGCACGTAGGACAACGCCGTCCGAGAATGGGGCAAGACGTATTCGCGATAGTCGCGCTCTGGCAGCGCCCCGGCCCAGGAGTCGAAGAGTTGCACCGCCGATGCACCCGCGGAGACCTGCAGTGCCAGGTAGGCCCCTGCGATGTGGGCCAGACGATCGGCCAGGGCATGCCAGAGGTCCGGGGACGACAGCATCAACGACTTGGTGGCGGCCTGATCGCGACTGGGACCACCTTCGATCAGGTAGCTGGCCAGGGTGAACGGGGCGCCGGCGAAGCCGATCAGCGGCGTCGGGCCCAACTCCTGCGCCAATTGCCGCACCGCAGCGAGCGGACCGGCAACATCGTCCGGAGTCAGCCCTCGCAGCGCAGCGACCCCGGCGGCATCGCGAATCGGCTCGGCCACCACCGGACCCACCCCGGGCACGATGTCCAGGTCGACTCCCACGGCACGCACCGGCACCACGATGTCGCTAAAGAAGATCGCGGCATCGACCCCGTGTCGGCGCACGGGCTGCAACGTGATCTCGGTGATCAGGTCAGGGTCGTTGCAGGCGACCATCATGGGGATGCCCTCGCGCAACTTGCGGTACTCCGGCAACGACCGGCCCGCCTGGCGCATGAACCACACCGGTGTCCGAGTCACCGGCAGTCGACGGGCAGCACACACGAGGTCGGCGTCCGAGGTTCGGCCATCGGCCAGCGGGTGGTCCGCCGGAAGGGTCGTCACCCGTGCGACGACGTCGATTGAATCCGGTGCGAGGTCTGGGTTTGGCACCCGCCGATCATCCCATGACCGGCGACACCCCGACACCCGCGCGCTGCGCTCGCTGCAGCCGGTGCGGACCTACCCTTGAGCCATGTCCACCGCGCCAACCGACGACTTCGACGATGCCGTGGCGCGGGTGCGCTCCATGATCCTGCGACCAGAGGTCGAGCTGGCAGAGGCCCCGGCACCACGACGCATGGCCCCGGAGGCCCTGGCGCTGACGGCTGAGATCGTGCAGCAGGACGAGGAGTTGGGCAACGGGAGGCTGGTGGTGTTGCATAACCCCGCCGGTGAAGACGCCTGGGAGGGCACCACCCGGTTGGTGCTCTACGTCGACGCCGTGGTGGAGGCCGAACTGGCCGGGGACCCGCTCTTGCCACAGGTCGGCTGGAGTTGGCTGGAGGAATCCCTGGCTGGCGCGGACGCCGAACACTGGGCGTTGGGCGGGACCATCACCCGTGTGCAGTCGGAGTCATTCGGCGCCATGATTGAGCGCGGTACTGAGGGCCGGGTGCAGATGCGCGCCTCGTGGACCGCCGACGTCGCCGACCTGCCGGCACAGGTGCAGGCGTGGGTCGATCTGTTGGCCACGGCGTGCGGACTTGAGCCCTTGCCCGAGGGCGTGGCAGTCCTTCAGCCACGCATCTGACGTGCCGATGCGGTAGCCGAGCAACGGAACGTCAGGCGACCGAAATCCGTGTCGGCTGGATGACCCATTGTGGCGCGCACACGGTTACAATCAGATGTGAGCCCGTTACTGAGCGCAGCAGGCGCCCGTCGGGACGGAGGTGGAGACATGACCCGTACGCTTACCGCCTTACGGCCACAGCCCACCGCCCGGCGACCCTTCGCCGCGCTCATCGTCTCCCCGCACTCGGCTCGGCGGCGGGCCTTCGTCGGAGTACTTGAACGCTCCGGAGCCCGGCGCATCGTCGAATGCACCACCGGCGCCGAGGCCCGCACCCGGGCGCGCATTGACACGGGCAACGATGTGTGTGTGCTCGACGGCGGTTTGAGCGATGTGCCGATGCTCGTGCTCGTGCGCAACCTGCAAGCCCTCGGGTGGCGCCGCATCATGCTCGTCTCCGCCCGTCACGACATGCTCGGGATCAGGGCCGCCATGCTCACGGGGGTGCGCGGTTACGTTGTCACTGAGGGCAACTGGTCCGACGCGTCGCCATCACCGTCCCCCACCGCGCAGTTGACGGCGCGTGAGATCGAGGTGCTGCAAGCCGTCGCCAACGGTATGTCGAACAAGGACATCGGCGCCTACCTGGGCCTGTCCTCGCTGACGGTCAAGAGCCACATGGCGCGTATCTCCCGAAAACTCGGTACCGGCGATCGGGCCCAACTGGTGGCCATGGGTATGCGCGACGGGGTCGTTCGCTAGCCCCTGCCACCGGCGGATAGGCGCGGCGCAGACGCGCATGGGGCTGCCGTCGTCGTTAGGGTCGTGGCATGTCAGATGACGTCGAGCAGCCCACAGTCCTGCGGGCGCCGGCGTTACCGGTCCCGCCAGTGGTCGCCTCGCCCGATCAACTTCTCGAGTGCGCCGACTCGCTCGCCGCCGGTGAGGGGCCCATCGCTGTCGACGCCGAGCGGGCGGGTGGATTTCGCTACACCCAGCGCGCCTATTTGCTGCAATTCCATCGTCGGGGTGCGGGAACGTGGCTGGTCGATCC
>JAUPKO010000077.1 GCA_030837395.1 Actinomycetota bacterium
CACTGCTCTATCTGCAGCCCTTCGAGCAGCCTTCGCGACACGGGCCCGACTCCTGTTCTGTAAACGTCATTCGGTTGTATATCTACCAATCGGCTACCGCTCGTAGTCCGGTCAATAAAGCAGCCGAGGATCGCGGGGAGGCTGGAGATGAGGCCGGCGGCGTTGAGGTTGTTGGACATGATGGTTTTCCTTCTCTGTTGGTGACTGGCCCATCTGGGCCGGTCGGTACAGGCCTGGCGGGACCGCGAGGGTGGCGGTGTCAAGTGGGAGCCGTAGGGCCGGAGGCGAATCTGCGTCCCCCGCCGGGCCGGCGCGCGTCAGCGCTTGCCGGGCCGGTTGGGTTGGGCCGCAGAATCGTCGGTGCCGCGCGGCGCAGCGGGGAGCCGAGCGTCAGCGAGGCGGGAGCGCAGACGCGCGAGCCCGTGCAGCGGCGGAGCTTGACACCGGCGGGTGTCCCTCGCGGTCACACTGGGGGCCTGCTGAACGGATTAGTGGTGAGTGGGGCGCGTTGTTGCGGCCGCCCGGCAGGGCGGGCATCGCCTGGCGCTGTGCGCCGGGCGGATGGTGCCGAAGAAAAAGGGGGACCCGACCACCGGGTTGGTGGCCGGGCCCCTGCGTGTCCGCGGTTAGGGCGTCGTGCTGTCGACGATGGCGCCGACGGTCTCGGGGATCGTGGAGTGCGGGATCGCGGTGGCGAGACGGTCGAGGTCGGCGGGGGTCAGCGGCCGGCCGGCCCAGACGGCTGCCTGCTGGGCGGTGACGACGGGAGCCGCGACGGCGGCGGGCACGCTGCGGGCGGTGATCGACCACGGTCCGCTGTCGTAGCCGGGCAGGGCGGTGATGAGTTGGGTGCGCAGCGCCTGGCAGAAGGCGTGGGCCTCGGTGGACTGCCAGTCGTCGCGCTCGCAGGACTGGTGCTCGTAGCAGTCCAGGGCGTGCAGCAGCTCGCCGATGCTCCAGCCGGCCTGACGAGGACTCTGGTAGCGGTAGCCGCCGAGGGGGTTGTCCTCGCCGTAGCGATGGTTGACCGAGGCGATGTTGGCCTCGGTCAACATGTCGCCCACCTGGTCGACGGTCTCGACAGTGAGCTGGCCTTGACGGGTGGGGTTGTCCCAGCACCAGCTCAACGGCATTTGGTAGTAGCGGTAGCGGAGCCCGGCCGACAGTAGGACGTGGATGTGCTCGGGGTCGACGATGAAGGCGCTCATGGGTGGTGCTCCGTTCGTGGTTGGTGGTGCGCTGCGCCGGTCGGCGCTGGGTCTGCGGGGACCGGCGGGGTGGGCCTGTCAGCCGGGAGCGGCGGCGGATCAGCGGGAAGCGGATTTGCGGCACCGCGAGCGCCAGCGAGCTTGGGTAGGGCCGCAAATGCCGCTGGAGCCGCACGGCGCAGCGGGAGCCGAGCGCCAGCGAGGCGGGAGCGCAGACGGGCGAGCCCGCCGCGCGGAGGTTGACAGGGTCGGGTCCCGGCCGGTCACGCTCAAGACCCACAGCTGACAGGGGAAAGGTGGGGGCGCTGCCGTCCATCACGGGAGGGGTGTCGCGGCGACGCGCAATCGGGCTGCGCGGCGAAGTCGCGGTCGAAAGCGCGGATTACGTCCGGGGGGTGAGCGGGTTGTCCTCGCGGGCGATTCGGTGCAGTAGGGCGGCGACACCGCGGTGGTCGGGCAGCCCGTCGGCGTCGGTGCCGGTACTGATGATCACGGCAATGCGCCCGTCGACGACAACGGCGTAGTGCGGGTGCTCGAAACCCGCTGCGGTGTTGAGCGCGGCGACGGCGCGCAGCGCCGCGCTGCGAGCGCTGTGCGAGGTGGGGGCGGCCCCGGCGATGCTGCGGCGGGGTTGGGTGCTGCGGGTGTAGTCAAGGGTCCAGACGTTCATCGGCCGAGTGTGCCGCTGGGGTGGGACGGAATCGGGGCCGCGCCGCTCCGCTGGGGATAAGCGCGGCCCCTGGCGGACCCGCTGTGGATTACCGGTTGTCGGTGTGCCCGGGGGTGTAGTCGTCGGCGTCGGGGTCGGCGGCGTGCTCGGCACCGTCGAGGAATACCGCGATGGCGGTGCGGTGGACTTCGCGGAGCAGGTCGGTGAGGCTGCGGTGGGCGGCCCGGTCGAGGATCTGCACGGTCAGGGGCCCCATGTGGACGTCCACCCAGCGCAGGGTGTGGCGGCGGTCCTCGGTGGTGCGGGTTTGGGGGACCACCGCATAGCTGGGCCGGGTGGTCCAGTCGACGGCGATGGCCAGGGTGCCGTAGGGGTCGGCTGCGGCGGCGATGGTGTCCGGTACCGCGGTGAGTCCGTTTCGGGCGGCGGCGACGGCCTCGAGAACGCCTTGGGAGGCGGCCGCGGACCAGAAGGTCATGAGTACGGTGCCCAGGCGCAGGCTGATGCTGGCGGTTGCGGTGCGGGCGTTGCAGACGCCGATCGTGCCGGTCTGCTCGCCACGCAGCCGGATGTGGGTGTGGCCGACGTAGGCGGCGGCGCGCGCGGCCAGGATCGAGGGGGTGGTCGTGGTGGGGGTGGTTGCGGACTTGGACATCGTGTCTTCCGTTCTGTGAGGGTGACCGGCTCGGTTGCCGGTCGGCACAGTGGGGAGCACAACCACGGGGGTGTCGGGGTCAACCCCGAAGAGGCTGGCGGGCCGGCGGCGGATTTGGCTCCCCGGCGCGGCCGGCCGGCGCGGAGCGCCTCGGCCGGTTGGCGCACGGTTGGGAGCCAAATGTCCTCGCCCGCCGACGGGCCTGCCGGCTGTGGGTTGAGGCCGACGGGGGTCCCTCGTGGTTATGCTCGCTGCCACTGCTGACTGCTTAAAGCTGTTGTCGCGCATGCTGTTGCGACTGCCGCGGGTTGGCCCCACGGCCGTGGATGGGCGTCGAGCAAGGCGGTGCTGACCCGAGCCGGCGGGGCGGAGGGCAGGCCGAACGACAGCAGTCCCGCCTAGAACAGCAGGCCGATCTCTTCGGGATGGACGTGGCACAGGCAACCACAGCGCCACAAGAACATCGGGTTGGTCACCTTGAGCCAGACACCGCCCTCGTGTCGGGCGCCGCGGCGGTGGTTGCACTGGTGGTGGCGGCCGTCGTGGCAGGACTGGGTCGCGGCGGTGATCGGCATCTCGACGATGATCGGTGTCGCGCGACGGCCGCGGCGCAGCTGATCGTGGTAGGTGATCCACTTGATGCCGTCTCGGACGGTCACTTTGGCTTTCGGCTTGATTTGATCGACCGGGCGGGGCTGGTGCCGCCGCGGTTCCCACATGTCATCGGGGTGGGGGTAAGCGTTCATCGGGGGTGGTCCTTTCGGGTGGTGTGCGAGTTCGGTTTGTTGAGCCGTGGTGTGGCCCGACCCCGGCGATGGAGCCGGGCCACATCCGCCGGGGCTAGCGGCGTTCGGTGATGCGGTGGGCGATGGCGTAGGCGGCCCGCAGGTAGCGCTGGCTGTCGTCGAGGAAGTCGGCGATGTCCGCTCCGTCGCGCCCCTCGGCGAATTCGATGTCGTAGAGCTGATTGCTGATCAGTTCGGCCAGCGCGGCGCTGGCGTGGTCGAGGTCTCGCAGAGCGGCGTTGAGCGCGATCAACAGTGCGATGCGACGCTGGTCAACCTCCACGTGCCAGTCGGCGTAGAAGTCGTCGGGCAGCTGGTGGTCGCTGTGGTCGCAGCCACGCGCGATGCTGGTGGGGTCGTGGTCGTTCTGATCCCAGGCCGTGGTGCTCATCGTGGGTGCTCCTGTCTCGTTGTGGGGTGTGCCGGTCGGCAACAGGCGGCGTCGGAATCGGGGGGTGGCGCGGGTCAACCCCGAAGAGGCCGGGCCGAATCGCGGCGGATTTGCGCCCGGCGAGCGGCAGCGAGCAATGGGAAGGCGCAAATGTCCTCCGCCGCCGCGTATACGGCCCGGGTGTGGGTTGACCCGCGGGCGGGTCCCGACGATTACGGTGAGCGCCTGCCGACAGGCAGAAAAGTTGGTGATTGGCCCCTGGGTGACCGACCCGGGACGGTGAGCTCACACCAGCCCCACCCGGCCAGTGGCGGTCGCCCGCCGCCGCTGGGGGCCGGGACGGTTCCCGACCCCCAGCGGGTTGGCCGAACGGGTTAGGGCTCGTCGCTGTGGTGGCTGGGTGCGGTGGTGGTGGCGAAGAGGTCCGCAGCGCTGACGTGCCCGGCGATCACCGATTCGATGTCGGCCAGCACGTAGCCGTGGCTAGCCAGGAACGCCAAGTAGTCGCCGCTGGACAAACCGTTGCGCCACGGGTGGGCGCCCCCGGAGCGCCACGCGTCTTTGGGGCAGCGGAACTCCAGCCCGGCCAGCACCATCGCCAGGGTGAGCACTTGTGCACGGTTATCGGTGGCCGTGGCGAGGTGAGCCTGCACGGCGCTGAGGCTGCCGTGGTCGGTGGCGCTCAGGCCTAGCAGTTCTGCTGCGACCGGGTAGATCCGCTGGTCGCAGATCAGCTGCGGATCGTTCAGAAGAGCACCTGCGACGAAGGCAGCCGACCCTTTAGGCAGGGTTTTGCGGCTGAGCAGGTTGGTTGCGATCCACGCCCGCCGGACCGGGATAGCCGCGTCGCCGAGTTTGTTGAGTGCCAGCACCATGCGCCGGGCTGTCCGTTCGGCCTCGGCGCGGACCTCTTCGTCGGCGGCTGCATCGCGAGCTGTCTCAGCGTTCTGGCCATCGCCGTCCCCGCCGCCGGCGGTGGCGCGCTGCGCCAACTCGGCCAGCGCTGGAGCCAGTGTGAGCCCGGCGGCGGAGTAGTCCAAGCAGAACCAGTCGGCGCCGATCACGGTGCGTTCGACGACGGTGTTGTAGTGCCGCAGGCCTTCGTCGGGTTCAGCGTTCGGCCGCCATTGAGTGGTGGGGTCCAGCTCATCCTCGTCAACGGTTTCACCGGTGACGGCGTCGAAGTAGCCCGGCTCCTCGCCGAGAACAACCGCCCACAGCGGGCCTGGCACCACCATGCTTTCGTCGACGCTGTCGCCGTCATGGGTGCACAGGTAGCGCATCCCAACGCAGCTCAGATCCCGCCAGTTCGGATAGTCCTCCAGGACCGTCACCCCCTGGGCCTGATAGGTGGCCGTGGCTTCGGCGAAGGCCGCCTCGGACTCGCGCTGCTGGCGCAGTTGAGAGACCCGGTGTTCGAAGCGGGCGGTCGGTGTGGCGATCAGCTGTGCCACCGCCTCGGGGTCGTCGTCGAACTCCGCGAGAACGGCGGCCTGCTCCAGGGTCAGTTGGCCGCTGTCGAGGGCGTCCATGCCAGCCTGGCAGCCGCCGGCGGCTTTGGCCGATTCCACCACCGACTTCTTCGCCGAGAGCAGTTTCGCTGCCTTGGCGACCGACACCCCGGCGTCGAGCATGCCCTGGATACCGCGGGCGCGCTGAGCTTCGGTCAGTGGGGCGCGCTGGTCGTTGAGCACGATCTGCGTGGTGAGTCGTTCGACCTCCCACGCCCGGAAATCGGTTGCGGCGCTGGGCAACACGTAGGCGGGGATGGTGGCCAGGCCGGCCCGAATGGCGGCCAGGACCCGGCGCTGCCCGTCGCGGACGAACAGGTTGGCCCCGGCGTCGTCGCGGACGACGGTGATGGGCATCAGGACGCCGTGGCCGGCGATGCTGGCCTGGAATGCCGAGTCCAGCTTGGCGTCGAGGCGGACGTTGTCGCCGATGATCAGCTTCTGGGGATCGACGTGTTCGAGCTGGCCGGCGGCGGTGGGGATGGTGTCGGTCATGGTGACCTCTTTCGGTTGGGGGCCGTAGAGCCCGCTTGGAGTGCCTTCTGGCAGAGGCGGATTGGGGCGGCGATGAGGTCTGCGGGAGCGACAAGGTCCCGGTCAGGAAAAGTTTTTCCCGCGAGCGCAGCGAGCGGATGAGAAAAAGTTTTCCCCCCGCAGGGGCCGGTGGCCTTGCGCGAAGCGGACCGCCGCCCAGAATTCGAATCGTCAGAAGCACTCAAGCGGCCGGCGCCGGCGGAGGGCTTGGCGCGCGTTCACGCGACCGGGCCGCTCACGGGCGCGTGCCGATGTCTTAGGTGAGGCCGAGGACCTCGAAGGCGTCGGCGAGGCCGCCGAAGCGGCCGAGGTCGGGGCCGCCGGCGGGGGTGATGCCGCCGAGCCATACGCCGATGATTTCGACGTGGGCCCCGCGGCGGACCCAGACTGGGCCGCCGGAGTCCCCGCCCGCGCCGGGAACCATCTGTGGTGCGGTCAGATACTGCATCGCGCCGCGGCGGGATTGCACGACTCCGCAGTGCTCGCCGGTGGTCGCCCCGGAACGGCATACCGTCTCGCCGGGTGCGGTGCGGTCGATGCCGTAGACGAGGCGGTGCTCACCGATGACGTCGCCGGGGGAAGTGGTCGTGCCGAAGTCGATGAGGCCGAAATCGGCGCCGCCGCGGCCCGGAGGGTCCTCGACGGCGCGGACGAACGTGCCGGTTGCCCCGCTGACGGCATCGGTGACGGCATGCCGGGTGCCGCAATGGCCGGCGGTCACCGCGTAGGTGTGGGCGTCGGTGATGCTGCGGTAGGTGTAGGCCAGGGTGCAGCTGGAATCGGGGCTGTGAATGCGATCGCCGGGACTGACGGTCAGCGTGGCGGCAGAACTGACCGGTGCCGCCACGACCGCGGCCGTGAGCGCGCCGAGGAGGGTCACGACGAGGCCGATGGGCCGGTTCATGGGTGGGTGATGGCGCGCTCGGCGCGCCACTGGTTGCGCTCGCGCAGTCCGTCGATCAGCTTGGCGGCGGGCAGCTGGGGCCTCGCCGGGCCGGTGGAATCGTGCGGCGATGAGATGGCGGCTGGCGAGGCCGATGATGGCAGCCTCCTGGGGGTTGTCCTGGCGGAGGAGGTTCACGGGTGGGCCCAGCCCGGATGCGCGGCGGCTTCGGCGCGCCGCCACCAATCAGCCAGTTCGGTTCGCGCGGCGGCAAAGTAGGCGGTGAGTTCGGCGCGGCCGGTGTCGGACTCGGCGAGGACTTGCATGCGGTGACCGCACGCCGCGAAGGCCCGCCGGTAGGCGCTGTCGAGAACCTCCCGTGCGTAGTCGCCGGCGTTGGTGGCGCACAGGGTTTCGGTATAGGCACGGGCGAGGTAGATCGACAGCTGGTGATGGCGGGTTGCACTGGGTGGTGCGTCCGGTTGGGCGGCGATCGGGCAGGGTTGGCGGCGGGCGGCGGCCAGGACCACGACGGGGTCCGGTTTGCAGCCGGTGGCGGCCAGAGCGGTGATGATGGCGTAGGCCCACCGAGTGATGGGGGCTTCGATCGCTGCGGGGGGCACCGCGGGCCCCGATTCGCGACACCGTGGCGGCGTCGAGCCACATCAGCGCCCCCACCAGTTGGTGCTCGGGTGTCCAGGACTGGGGTTCTCGATCCTCGTCGGCGGCGGCGGTGGGGGTCAACCACTGTGCGTCTGTCTCGCGGGTGTCGGCGCCGGCCGGCGGGGAGAGAACCCTGCCGCTCGGCGACGCGGTTGTCACGGCGTCTCCTTTTCGAAGACGCAGTGCAGCACAGCGAAGGCGGCCCGTGCGGTGCGCACACTGGCCTCTAGGTGGGCGGTGACGTCGCGGCCGTCGCGGCCTTCGATCAGCTCGGCGTCGCCGGTGTCCGAGCCGCGCAGTTCGGTGACGAGGTCAGAGGAGTGTTGGAGAACCCGGATCGCGTAGGTGAGGTGGCTGATCAGTTCGGCGCGCTTGTCGGCGACGGCGTCCTCGTGGTCGGCGTAGGGATCGCCGACGACCGAGTCGAACAGGTTGGTGACGCTCATGTCGATTCCTTCAGGGAGGCGGAGGGTTAAGCGGTCGCTGCGGGCTGCGCAGCCAGGCCGATGCGGTCGGGGCGAAAGCCGCTCCACGAACCGGTGGGGGTGACGACGACCGGGACCGAGACGTACCCCAGTGACATCACGTAGTCGCGTGCGACAGGGTCGGCACTGATATCGACACTGCGATAATCGGCGCCCAATTTATTGAGGACCCGAAATGTTGCCTCGCATTGCACGCATCCCGGTTTTGTGTAAACGGTGATGATATCCATTGAGCGCACCTCCCGACGGAATTTGGTTCACTGGTTCAAATTCTAGGCGGTCCGGGGATTTATAGCGACACCAATAGCAAAACAATTTTAGCGCGATTATGTTGCACTAATCGCCCCGTTCAAGGATGGTTCCAGCGTGGTGCAACAACGCATTATTGAGATTGTTGCACCGTGCCTTAATTCAGACCGGAGCGAATACGCAAAGACGGTTGAGAGTGATTTCGAGCTTATGCGCCCAAGCGATAGCGGGCGGGTAAGCCGCGGGAAAAGTAAATCTTTTCAGGAGTGGGTGCCGGCCGCTGCAGTGTGCGCGCGAATGGCGTCGCGCCGCAGCGCGGCGGCCAGGACGGCGTCGTCGGTCATCTCGGCGGCGGCGGTCAGGGTAAGAGCGATGCGGGCGAGTACCGCCGGGGGGGCTGTGATGTTGCCGCGCTCGGTGTGTTCGGTCTGGTTGAGGCCCAGCAGGGAGAGAAGCTGCGTGGTCTCGTAGCGGCGAGCGCTGCGATCGGCGTCGCTGATGGGCGCATAGGCGTCGAAGAACAGCAGGGTTTCG
>JAUPKO010000713.1 GCA_030837395.1 Actinomycetota bacterium
CCGCGGGGGCGGGGTGGGGGGCGCCGCCGGTGGGGGACGGGGAGAAGTGGCCGCATGATCCGGGCGCCTAGTAGGTCGGCACGAGCGACCGCAGGTTTTTGATCACGCCGGTGTAGGAGCGGGTCGTGCTGCCGTCCTGGATCTGCCACATGTAGAGCAGGGTGATCGCTTTCGCCTGTTGCGTGGTGCTCGAGCCGCTGGGCGTCTTGTCCTCGATCCACACCCAGATGTGAATGGTGAGATCCTCGGCGCGATTCACGTCGAAAAGCTTGCTGTTGTCGTAGACAGCGCTGGGCACCGTTGGCGGGCTGAGGTTCGCCGGAGCGAGCGGGGTCCCGGGCGAGAGCACCAGCGGATCGGCCGTGACGTCGTCCTTCTGGGTCGCGAGCGAATACATGGTGGTGTACGTGGATGCGGACATGGTGGTGCCGCTCGGGGGTGATATCGGCAGCATGTCGTAGGGCATGTTTTTGATCTGTTCCAGGTAACCCTGCATGATCGCAGCGACAGAAGATTGATATACGGCCACCTCGGTTAGCCGGCGGATCAAAACCGAGGCGGAGATCAGGCTGGTCGAAACCAGCGCGATCAAGCACATGGCGGTGACGACCTCGACGAGGGTCATGCCGCGGTGGGGTTGGCTGCGGTTCCGGCAATACATGGCAGGTGATCGGCAGAGCGAGAACATGGGGGGTGCCGCTGAAAATCGTGGGTGGTCGGGCAATGCCTAACGAGGCGGAGCCTCGGACCAAGGGACCAGGGACCAAGGGACGAAAAGGCCGGGAAACAGATTTGACCTGTTCACAGTGAATTTCGGTTTCAAGGGCTTTAACTGCCAACGCGGCCGGGGGGAGGCGTTGGGCGGATGAGACTGCCCGGAGGCGGGCGAGCTGCTGGGGGCGGGCGAACCCCCGGGGGCGGCGGCTGCGCGACGTTGGCCAGGCGGGTGGCATTGCGGCTCTCGAGGGCGGCGGCGGCGGCGGCGAGTTGCTGCGCTTCGCGGGCTTTGCGGGCGGCCTTCGCCGCTTCGGCGGCAAGGCGGGCGGCGATGTCGCGTTCCAGCTGGATTCGCTCGTTCTCGTTGTTCACGACGATGACGCGCACGCAGGCGACGGGGATCATGAGGACGACGCAATCGCCCGGGCTGCACAGGAGTCGTGTCAGGTCAATGGGGGCGCTGTGGTGTGCAATGGCCAGGGCGCAGCCAGCCGTGACCAGCGTCCAAACGAAGGGGCCGAGCTTCGCGGGACGCAGGAAAACATTGCTCAAGTGGATCGAGGCCCAAAGGAGGAGCGCGGCCTGAACGGTGACCAAGAGGACGAACAGGGCAGTCATCGGGCGGTGTACCTGGGGAATGCGGTGGCGGGTGCGGTGACGTTGGTGGCATTGCCCTCGTTGAGGACCGTTTCGTGCGAGGGAACCACGTCGACCCACTCGAAGTTCCAGACGCCGTCGGGACCGGTCACCTGACCCGCGGCAACGATGCGCGCGTCGCGGAGTTGGTGGCGGATCGTGAAATGGCCGTACTCGTCGCTGCGGGTGGCATGCGGCGGCTCCGGCAGGTCGTCCAGGTAGCGGGCGGCGAGTTCGCGGGCGCGCAAGATCAGCGCCTCGGCTTCAGCCCCGGTCCTGGCCCCCCCGGCTGCGACCGCTTGGTCGATGAGCTTGCGGGCTTCGTTTTCGTACCGGGCCTTCGACTTTCCCAGAAACGTTGCCAGCAGGTGCGCGGGATACGCCTTGACGGCGACGTTGGCCAGCAGGCGCATCTCGCCCGAGGGAAGTCGAACAACGATGCGGCCGGCGATCGTGCTCTGAGACGAATTCGCCGTGGCGCCAACGGGGGCGGTCTGACTGACAAAAAACTCCGGAATGTTGCCTTCTCCCGCGGGGGCTGGCGCCTCGGCCGGTTGATCCGCAGACGGCGCCGTGGCTGCGTCCGTCACCGGGGCCGGAATGGCGGCGACGGATTCCGGCGAACTCGCCCCGGGCACCGTACTGGCAGCGGTGGATTCGACCACCGCTGGGCGATGCGCCAAGTCCAGCTCCGGCGCTTCGAATACCGCCGGCTTGTCCGCGAGGCTCGGGTCGAGTGTGCCACGGGCGAGACCGTGGTCGAAGATGACCGCGGGCAGATGAAGGTCGGCGAGGATGCGGTCCGAAAGGAGGCCTCGGCGAAAAGTGGTGACGCCGTCGGCATGGCGAACCAGCACACCGTTCGGAGTGTAGGTGATGATCTCGACGGCGGAAAACTGCCGGCCGTCCTTCAGCGTCACGCTGGCATAGGTCTTGATCGGCTCCACCGCTTGAACCGGAATCGCCAACACCCACGCCAACACCAGGCACCACCAAGCGTCGCCAAAGGGCCTGGACCGAGGCAGCGGACGATGGAGCGGTTGAAAGCAATGCATGGGAATATCTGAACGTCCTCAATGTGGCGTGAAAATCGTGTAATTGTCGAACGGGGATTCTACGCTTCGGCGCTGCATCTTCTCGGTAGAGGCGGGCGTAGTCTCCGCAGGTTTTGCCCAAGCGGTGTGCCGTACCCCGGGCTGTTTTGAGGGACGACAGGACTACAGGACTACAGGACGACGGGCGCTCCTGCGGTCTGACGGTGGCGCCTGGCTCTGGCGGAGCGGTGGTTTTCCATCGTTCCTCGTTCTCGTAATCGTTCCTC
>JAUPKO010000714.1 GCA_030837395.1 Actinomycetota bacterium
CGGTGGCACCGTTGCGGACAGCGTCGCTGGACGCATCCTCTCCTCCGACGTTGTCGTCCGGCGATGCGAGGGGTTCCGGTGGGATGCGGGAGCCGTTGGCCGGAGGCTCGCCGGTGTGGGCTTCACGCAGGGTGACCAGGAGTGCCGCCGTGGTCTCGGGGTCCAGGACGGCGATCTTCTCGTCCTCACCGTCCTCGTGGTGCAGGTTCTGCCCGTCTGGCGCGGGCGCCGCCTCCGAGGCTGTGTCGTGACCGGTGGTGGGGGCGGCGTGGCCGTCGGCGGCGATGTGCAGGGTGATGCCGTCGTCCCAGGGACCGAGCAGGACGGCGGTGGTGTCCATCGAGACGCCCAGGGCGAGCGCGGCGCGGATGCGGGCGTGGGTGTCGGTGGTTGGGGTCGGGGTGATCAGGAGGATCGGGGGCAGGGGTTCTTCATCGGGGACGTGGATCCGCAGGGTCGCCAGGTCGGGGGCTTGGTCGTCGTCAAGGATCCGGGCTCGGCGTAGGAGTTCGGTTTCGATGAGGCTCACGGCGTCGTCCGGGGTGTCGGCCAGGTGCAGGCGTGGCCACGGCTGGATCTCGGCGGCGTCGGTGCTGACAGGAGAGGTGCTGACAGGAGAGGTGCTGACAGGACCAGCGTTGTCAGGTGAGGTGAGGAGGCGGGTCAGGGTGGGGCGGTCGATGACGACTTCGGTGCGGCGGTCGGGGTCGCGGGGTCCGCCGGCGCTGTGGGCGGCGATGAGCGCGGCGCGGGCTGCTGCGTCGGCGCCGTCGCCGATCAGGCCGAGTCCTCCGGTGGTGGGGTGGGGTTGTGGCGGGACGTCGGCGGCGCGGTCGGCGAGATCGGTGGGGGTCGGGGTGTCGGCGTGGGTGAGGGTGTCGTGGTGGATGGTTGGCAGGGGTTCGGGGAGGGTGGTGGGGTCGTCGTCCGCGTCGGTGGGGTCTTCGGGGTTGTAGCGGCGGCGGCGTTGTAGCCATGCCAGGGCGATCGCTGAGGTGATGGCGCTGGCCAGGGTCCAGGTGATGAAGCTCCCGTTCAGGTGGATGCCCTCCGCATCAGTGGCGTGTGCTGGTGTCGTCGGAGTGGACGTCGGGCTGGGCGCGGTCGTGGTGGACGGCGATGCGGTCGCTTCCTGCGACCGGGACACCTGAGGGCCGTCGCTCGGTCGAGCTTGAGCGGTGGCCTGGCGATCCGGCTCGGCGGTGGCCTGGCGATCCGCTTCCGGGGTGGCCCGGCGGTCGGGCTGGCTGGTCGTCTGCCCTGTGGCGTCGCGGGTGGGGCGGTGAACCGCCGCAGGCGGCAGTTGGAGGATCCAGCCCGGTTGGATGAGGTCGACATCGGTCAGGCGTCCGCCGTCCGGCTGGGGTCGGTGCAGGTTGAGGACGGCGATCTCGCGGTAGCGGTTGCCGTCGCCGAGGCGGGCCTCGGCGATGTCCCAGAGGGTGTCGTGCGGCTGGACGACGTACGTCCGGTTCGGTGTCCGGGGAGACGTCGCGCGGGAGGTGGCGGGGTGTCTGGACGGTGGGGTCTCGTCGGGGACGAGGAGTTTCCAGCCGGGGGTGAGCCAGTGGCTGTGGGTGAGGGTACGGCCGTCGGGTTGGGGGCGGCCGTAGTTGAGGTCGGCGATGTCGGCGTAGCGGGGGCCGTGGCCGAGGTGGCGTTCGGCGAGGTCCCAGAGGGTGTCGCCGTCCTGCACGGTGACCTCGATGACGGCCTGTCCGGGAGTGCTGGGACGGGCGGAAGGGGCCGATGGGATGTGCTGATCGCGGACAGGGTGGGGTGGGTCGATGGTCTGGGTGGGGGTGTGGACGGCGGTGGCGACGATGCCGGGGCGGGCGGGTGCGGCGGTGGCGCGGGTGGTGGGCATGAGCATGACGACGATGGCGGCGATCAGGGATGCGGCGACGGCTTGTGGCCAGCCCAGCGCTGGGAGGGTAGGAGTGGCGATCCGGCGGGCGAGGCAGCCGAGTTCCAGCACGACGCAGCCGAGGAACGCAGCCCAGGCGGCCCAGGCGATGACGGCGAGGGTCCGCAGGAACAGTGTCCCGTCGTCGGGTCGGGTCAGCGTCGTGACGATGCCGGTCCAGGTGGGGATGCTCAGGTCGAGACGGGGCGCGACGACGAACATCGCGGCCGGGAATCCGGCGGTCATGAGGGCCAGGCCGGTCAGAGCGGCTATGCCTCGCAGCAGGATGAGCAGGCGTTCGGCGAAGCCGGGGAATCCCGGATCTCGGGTGCGGGTCATGGCATGCGGGGATCGTGGAGCAGGGTGGCGGTGGCGCGGCCCTGGGCGGTGAGGCGGTGGATGCCGATCAGGCCAAGCAGGACGGTGGGCTGGCTCGTGGAGACCTGGACGGTGATGCGACGGCCTCCGGGGACGACGGTGACGCTGCCGGTGGCGTCGTTGGCGGTCAGGTAGGCCAGCGCGACGGCCCTGGCGGCGGCCGGGTCGATGGCGGTGGTGCCGCCGCTCATCACGGTGGGCAGGTCGACTGCCTGTCCGGCGGTACGGGCGGCCTCGGCGGCGAGGGTGTCGGCTCGTTCGATGGCGCGGACCTTGGCGCCGCCGTCGACGGCCAGGCCGATCAGGGTGAGCAGGCCGACGCTGCTGATGGCGCAGAAGACGCTGGCTGCTCCGTGATCGTCGCGGCCTCGACGGAAGTGCGGCTTCCCTGTCATGGAGTCTCCGTCAGCGTCGTAGCAGAACTGTTCGCGCGGTAGGTGTCCAGGACGCTGCTGGCGGTCGCGCGGATGGTGGTGCTGCCGGGCAGACCGGGCAGAGACAGCAGAGCAGTGTCGAGTTGGCAGGTAAGGGTGACGGTGACGTGAGCGGGGACAGGTGTCTCCGCCGGTCGGAGCACCTGTCGAGTGGCGAAACCGGAGGTGTCTACGGACACGGTGGTGTTCCGGCAGTGCAGGTCCTGGTCGTGCAGGGAGGCCTCGACCAGGCGGCGGGCGTCGCGTTGGGCGTCGGCCGCGGTGCGGGCCAGTGATGCGGCACGGGCTCCGGCGGACGCTGCGGCTTCGATGGTGCCGGCGGCCAGTTCGTAGCGTCCGCCGACGATGGCCAGCCCGAGCAGCATCAGCAGCGCGGGGGCGAGAATGGCGACCTCGATGGTCACGCTGCCCCGGTCGGCTTCCCCTGCCACAGCTGCCGGGCGGCTCCGGGTCAGCCGTTCTCTGGCCGGGTGGTTCATGGTGTTGTCTCCGGCACATACCGTTCGCGTTCGGCCTGGGCGTGCTGGCGGATCGTGATCGGTGGCAGGCCCGGCAGCACCGCCAGAGCTCGGCCGGTGACTTCGATCCGGACGGTCGTGGTGGTGCTGCCCCGATCGTTCACCGACGCCTCGATGAGGGAGTCACCGGCGTGGGTGGCCAGGAACTCCCGGGCCCGGTCCAGGCCAGCAACGCTGGTGGCCTGGTACGCCCGTGCTGCGGTGACGCCTTCTCGCGCGGCGGCCAGAGCCAGGGACCTGGCGTAGGCCGTGAGACCGGCCTGCACGATGGCGAAGGTCAGCAGCAGGACGACGGGCCCGAGGATGGCCAGCTCAAGTGCCGCGCTCCCCCGCTCACCGCGCCGAGAGCGCGGGACTACCGGGTGCACCGACGACCCTCTACTTGATCTGGTCTATCCGGGACTGGACGAAGACCTTGACGGCGGCGTAAACGGCGGTGGCCACAAGTGCCCCACCCGCAACCAAGATCACATACTCGACGACGCCGACGCCGACGTCCTGCCTCCTCCGTGCGTGCAGGTGCTCGCGGCCGGTGTGGGCGGCGACCACGGCGAGAACGGCGAACCGGACGAGGAGATTACTGATCATGGTAAGCCTCCCAAGGATGTTCGACGGTTGCGGACGTGAGGTGAAGCAGGGGTCAGGAGCCCGCCACGATGCGAGCCAGAGCCGGATAGGCGATCAACGCCATAAAGATCAGCCCGAGCAGGGCTGCGGGGACGACCATCCGTTCGGACGCGGCGTTCGCCTCGGCGGCGTCCTGGGCGGCCAGAGCCGTGCGCAGGGACGCTGCCCGGGCGCGGAGGCTGGCGTAGACGGCGGTGCCCTGACGGCCGGACGTGGCCATGATGTCGGCGAGGTCGTCCAGTTCGGTGACTCCGGTGCTCTCGGCGAGCGCGTGTAGGCCTTGCCAGGGAGGGTGGCCGTCGAGGCGGGCGCGGGTCAGGGTGTCGCGGAAGCGGGCGAAGGCGGGGGCTTGCCGTAGTGCGGCGGCGCGGTCGAGGGCTTGGGTGGGTCCGGCGTCGGCTGCGCGTTCCAGGGCGATGAGGTCGATGTATAGGCAGGTCGCTCTGCGTAGTTGGTCGCGGCTGGTGGTGGCGCGGGCGCGTATGTCGAGGTCCGGTGCGATGAAGGCGGCGCCGCCTGTGAGGAGGGCAAGGCCTACGGGCGTGGTCCAGCCGAGCCGGATCTCGGCGAGCGCCAGGATGGCGGTGGCGGCCGGGGCGAGGAGCAGGCCCAGCAGCAGGCACACCGCTTTGCGTACCAGGAGGACTTCGACGGGTTCGCTGAGTAGGCGTAGGTCGGCTGTCAGTCGTCCTAGCCGCAGCGTCCGTTCCATTGTTGCTCCGATGGTGCCGGGGTGGGTGCGGGCCAGGCGTCGTGCCAGGGATGCCGTCCATCGGTCGACGGCTCCGGTGTCTGGGTCGTGCCCTGTTGGCGGGGTGGGTGACGTCGGTGAGGGGATGCGTCCGTCGAGGTGGGCCAGGGCGGACCGTAGGTCCGGCAGGGGCCGTTGTAGTCCGATTGCGATCATCAGCAGGCCTGCCGTGATCGCGGCTCCGGAGAGGGCTGCTAGTGCTGTGGTCATGACGGTTCCCTTCCCTTGGCCGTGTCCAGGGGTCTGTCCGTGGTGACCGTTGTGGTGGCGGTGAGTAGGCGTGGCTGGGGGTGTCCGCGTCCTAGGGCGTGTAGCCAGCCCAGGGTGGCGGCGAACGCGGCGGCGAGTGCGGCCAGCGCGAGTTGGCCGAGGCTGGTTCCGTAGGGATGCAGGTAGGTGGTGTTGGTTGCGTACACCGCGAGTACGAGCAGGGTGATGGCGGTGATGGTGCGGGCGGTGGTGCGTGGTCTTGCCCGTTCGACCTCGGTCTTGCGGCGTGCGGCGACCTGTTCGGCGAGGGCGTCTGCGATGGAGGTCAGTGCGCTGGCGAGGCCGGGTCCGCGGCGGCGGGTGCCCAGGACGAGTGCGGCGACGACGAGGTCGCCGGAGGCGTCGTCCATGTCGTCGGCGAACGCCCATAGCGCGGTTTCGGTCGGCCAGCGGGCGGCGAGCCGGGTGGCGAGGGTGTTCACGGGGGGTCGGATGGGTTTGGGGCAGACCGTTGCGGTGGTGGTCACGGCTTGTTCGAGCCCTGTCCCTGTGGTGAGGACGTCGGCGAGGCGTCGGGTCCATTCCTCGATCGCCTCGCCTCGGCGTAGGTCGCGTTGTCCGGCTCGGCTGGCGGCCATCAGCATTGGTGTTCCGGCGATGGCGGTGGTCAGGATGAGTCCTGCGACGGGCCAGCCGGATAGCGCCCACACCGTCAGTCCGCCTGCGGCGGCCAGGGGCCACCGCCATTGCACCCAGCGGGCGGTCTCGTCGTGGTCGTCGTGGTGCTCGACGTCCAGGCCGAGGTCCCGGGCCCAGCGCCACGGGGCCTGCCACCGTGCGGACGACGAGCGAGAGGCGGGTGTGGGCTCGACGGGGATCAGGCCGAGGATGGCGGTGAATGCGCCGACGGTGACGAGTGCGCCGCAGACGGCGGCGAGCAGAACGGTGGGGTTCATCTGGTTACCTCCGGGGGTTGTCGCCAGGTGCCGCCGCGATGGTCCAGAAGGCGTGCGTCGAATCCGTGCCGGACGAGAACCTCCAGACAGGTGGGGATGTGCCGGGGAACGGCCCGGCCGTCAGCGCCGGGCGCGAAGACGTCGGTCACCGAGGGGCGATGGGACTCACCGATCCCGTTGATCTCCAGCACGTCTGACACGTGGCGGGATCGGTGTCCGCCGGACCATCGCTTGTCGACCAGGTCGATGTGCACGATCAGGTTCACTGCCCCGGCGATCAGCCGGTAGGCGAACACGTCGCTGATGCCTATCCCGGCGGCCATGGCCAGGGTGACGAGGCGGTCGATGCCGTGGGTGGCGGAGCGAGCGTGCAGGGTGCACAGGCTGCCGTCCCCCACCGACATGGCCTCCAGCATGGGCAGGACCTCGCTTCCGCGTACCTCGCCCACGATGAGTCGACGCAGGTTGAATCGCAGGGCGCGACGGACCAGCTCCTCCTCCGTGACCTCGCCTGCCCGACGCCCAGCGGCGTCTCGTTCGCTGGAGCCTTCCCGGGCCTCCATCGCCATCACCCGTGGATGCTTGTCGGGCAACTCGTGCAGGAAGAGTTCGAACTCCCGCTCGATCGTCCCGAACCGTTCCATTGGCGCGAATTCCGCCGCGAGGGCGCGGAGCAGGGTGGTCTTGCCGGCGTTCTGGGGCCCGGTCACGATGATGTTCAGCCCGGCCCGCAGGGCGGCGGCCAGGAAAGCGGCGAGCACCGTGTCCAGCGTCCCCATCCGGACGAGGTCGTGCAGATCCACGTCCCTCACCCGGTGCCGGCGGATCACTACCTGTGGACGAGGCGTGGTCCAGGCCATCGCCGCGAGCCGGGAGCCGTCCTCCAAGCGGGCATCCAGCATGGGAGTCGAGGACGTGAAGCTGCGCTCCCCTGTCCCGCTTCGGGTGGCGATCAGTTGCAGTTGTTCGATCAGCTCCTCGTCGGAATCCGCCACCGCTCCGGTCTGGACCTCGGTCCCGTCGGCGTAACAGACCCACACCCGGTCGCAGCCGTTGAGCTCGATGTTCTCCACCTCCGGGTCGTCCAGCAGTTGCTGGAGTCGGCCCATCCCGAACAGTGCCGCCATGACGGCGTCCCCGAGCGCTTCCTCGACCCGGCGGGTCCACGGCTGCCCACCCCGCAGAACGTGATCGTGGGCGGCGTCGGCCAACGGCTCCCGCAGCAGTCTGCGGCACAGCTCCCGCTGCGCGTGTACGTCCAGCGCAGGCATCGATTGGAGGTTTTCCGCCATCAGGTGTGCCACCTCCAGACGCAGCCGCCGGACCAACGTGTAGTCCACCGGTGTCCGTGCGCCAGGCGCCCGGACCACGCCGTTCGCGGGGACGCCGTCATTGACGGGGACGGCGTTCGTGGGGACGGCGTTCGTGGGGACGGCGTTCGTGGGGACGGCGCCGGGTCCGTTCGCCGGGACGGCGCTGGAACCGTTCCGGGTTCCAGGCGAGAGAGCGGTCGGCAGGTCGGCTGGACGAGGCAGCGAGCGCGCTGCCCGCAGCCAGGCCTCCGCCCCCTGCTTTTTCGGGATTCCCTCGCCCGGGTCGCGTTGTGGCCCGGCCCGGCCACCTGGTCGAGAGGTGTCGTCAGCCACGGCCGGTCACCGCCTTCCCCTTTGCTCCAGGCCGGGCCGTCGTCCCGGAGGTCCGCACGGTCGCCGTCTCGGATGTCAGGTAGGCCGTGAGGGTCTGCGCGATGTGGGACGCCGAACGCATCAACGGTCCCCGGGCGAACCCGCGTCCGGGCGAGTGGCCGTCGGAGAAGACCGCAGCGGACCGCGCGTCATGAGCCAGCACGCCCAGCGGCTGAATCTCCAGGGCGGCCTGCACTTCCCGCAGGGTGTACGGGGAACGCTCACCCACCAGCAGGAACCGGATCGGTGACGGGCGAGAATCCGCTGCTGAACCAGGCAGGCTGCGCAGGTAACTGACGGCGTGCAGCGCCCCCAGTACCGACGGCATCGAGGAACGGCACACAACGACCACCAGGTCGGCTGCCTGCACCAGGACGGAGGGTTCGGCAGCTGCGCCGACACGGCCGAGATCCACGAGGATGTCGCTGCGCGTCATGACCCGTAGCCACCCGGCGAGGTCGGTGAAGGTATGCCGGTGCGCGGCCATCTGCGTCGGCCCGGACAAGCCGGGCAACAGGTAGCGGTCCGGCTGGCCCTCCAGGCGGATCACCGCCTGGGGCAGTCGCTCACCCATCTCCTGTCTGCTGGTCCCCACCAACGTCGCCATCCCGGCCGCCGGACTACAGGTGCCCTGGAGATACCCCGGCACCGCCGACGTTCCGGCGGCGTCCGCCTCGACCACCAGCACCCGCTCCGGCCCACTGGTGGTTCCCGGGACGTGCAGCGGCCAGGCGAGCGCCAAGGCGAGCGCGGTGCAACTGACCCCAGGTGATCCCTTGCCCGACGCCAGAACGATGATGCCCACCCCGGTTCACCGCCCCATCCGTGACCGCAGGGCGATGGAGACCTTTCCCTCCGCCGCTCTGGCCGCGATGGCCGGGGTCTGTGCCTCCGGGAGCAGCACGTCAACGCCCACCATCGACGTCGCGTCCGCCGACCCGACGCGCACCACGGTCCCCGGATAGCCCACTGTCGATGACACGCCGTTGTCAGCCGCCGCTTGGTCGCCAGCCATCGGGTCCCGGGGGATCTGGTCGGTGGGGTTCAGCACGAGCAGGACCGGGTCTCCGGCGCGCAGGCCGACGGCGGGTATCCGGGTGGCAGGCAGGACGATCACGGCTATGGCTTCGCCCGGACCGGGTTTCCCTACTGTGTCGGCGATCTGTCCCGGAGCCACCACGGAGCCTGCTACCAGGTCTGATGTGGCGATCTTCCCGACCAGCCGGTCCCTGTCCCGAAGCGTCAGATGGGGGATGGAGGTGTCTGCCGAGATCGGCGTCACCGCCAGATCCGCGGCCTGGATCACCGATCCCACTGCCACCGCACGCGCCATCACCACGACCATCTGCCGCTGGCCGACGACGCTGACAGTCCATGCCCCGGCCATCGCGCCCAACGTGGCTGCGGCAACCCCTACGGCCAGCAGCATCGGACGACGACGAGACCTGCTGGGGAATGACCTGGACGACATCCGGCCTCCTCTTGGCATCGCGCTGTGCCGGACTCAGGGGCACGCACGATGCATCCGGTCATGTGACGACTTGCAGCTCCCCGATCCGCACCGCCGTACTGGAGGTGCGGGTGGTCGTCAGTGCCCCGTTCTGGCCGCCTCCGGACCAGGTGATCCGCCACGTCGTGGTGGCCACCACCTGGAATCGCCCGCCCGGCGCTCCGGCCGAGCTGTGCTCGTACACGTGGCCGCAGGTCGGGGAACGCGCCGCCCCCAGCGCCGCACGGTACGGCGTGCCTGCACCGGTGCAGGTCACGGTGTGCCCGTCCCCCATCGACCAGACAATCTTGGTCGCTGTGGCGGTCGCGGTCACGCTCAGTCCAGGAACCGAGGCCGTGGCCGAGATCGGGCCCCACGTCTGAGATGTCACCGGGGTCCACATCCACACCGGGACGTGCACCAGGCCGACAGCATCCGCCGGTGGAGCCATCCGGATCTGCGCGCCCCGCAGCGTCA